>NZ_VYTZ01000030.1:0-10302 GCF_008728085.1 Microbispora cellulosiformans
TTCAGTTGCTGACCGAGGCGATGCCGTGGCCGGAGGTGGACCGTCCCCGCCGGGCGGGTGTGTCGTCGTTCGGCATCAGCGGGACCAACGCCCACGTGATCATCGAGCAGGCCCCCGCCGACCTCGCTGCCGAGGTCACTCTCACCGAGGCCCCCGCCCCGGCCCTGCTCGTCGGCACCGTCGACCCGGCCACGGCCGAGGTGGCCGACGCCACCGCCCTGGCCTTGGCCGAGAGCGGGCAGCCCGCCGGTGCCGCTGTAGCGGGAGAGGGTGCGACCCAGGCCGGAGCGCCGGATACCTCGGTGGTTCCGGTGGCGTGGGTGCTGTCGGGGAAGACGCCGGACGCGTTGGCCGGGCAGGCGGCGCGTGTGCTGTCCTTCGTGCAGGACCGTCCCGCCCTGAGTGTCGCGGATGTCGGGTTGTCGCTGGCGACGACGCGGGCGTCGTTCGAGCGGCGGGCGGTGGTCACGGGTGCCGACCGGGCCGCCCTGCTGGCGGGGTTGGCTGCACTGGCGGAGGGTCGTACCGCTCCTGGGGCGGTGCAGGGCGTCGCCCGCTCCGCCGGGAAGCTGGGTGTGTTGTTCACCGGTCAGGGCGCCCAGCGGCTCGGCATGGGCCGCGAACTGCATGCCGCGTTCCCGGTGTTCGCCGAAGCGTTCGACGCCGTCGTCGCCGAGCTGGACGCGCACCTGGACCGGCCGTTGCGTGAGGTGATCTGGGGCGCCGACGCCGAGACGGTCGACCAGACCGCGTACGCGCAGGCCGGGTTGTTCGCCGTCGAGGTCGCGCTGTTCCGTCTCCTGACGTCGTGGGGGGTGCGGCCGGACTACCTGGCCGGGCACTCGGTCGGTGAGCTGGCCGCCGCCCACGTGGCGGGCATGCTGACTCTCAGCGACGCGTGCCGCCTTGTGGCGGCGCGGGGCCGGCTGATGCAGGCCCTCCCGTCCGGCGGTGCGATGGTCGCGGTTCAGGCCACCGAGGACGAGGTACTGCCGCTGCTGACGGACGGGGTGGACATCGCCGCGATCAACGGGCCGCGCGCGGTGGTGGTCTCCGGGCAGGAAGCCCCCGTCCTGGCTTTGGCGGAGCGGTTGGCGGAGCAGGGGCGGAAGACGCGCCGGTTGCGGGTCTCCCACGCCTTCCACTCCCACCTGATGGAGCCGATGCTCGCCGACTTCGCCGAGGTGGCGGAGTCCCTGACCTACGGGTCGGCGTCCATCCCGATCGTGTCCACCGTCACCGGCGGCCTGGCCGACGAGGCGTTCGGCACCCCGGAGTACTGGGTGGGGCAGGTGCGGGGCGCGGTGCGGTTCGCCGACGCGGTCACCACCCTGGCCGCGCAGGGCGTGACCCGGTTCGTGGAGCTGGGCCCGGACGCGGTGCTGACCGCGATGGCCCAGCAGACCCTCGACGAGGCAGCCGACACCGCGGTCTTCACCGCCACCATGCGGGCCGAGCGCCCCGAGCCCGGCACCGTCGTCACCGCCCTGGGTCAGCTCCACACCGCCGGCGTTCCGGTCGACTGGCAGGCCTTCTACGCCGAGACCGGCGCCCGCCAGGTCGACCTGCCCACCTATGCCTTCCAGCGCGAGCGCTACTGGCTCAACCCGATCGACTACCTGTCCGAGTCGTGGGTGGCCGACCACATCGGCAACCTGTCCTCCGCCGGGCTGGAGGCCGTCGAGCACCCGCTGCTGGGTGCCGTCCTCCCGCTGCCCGAGTCCGGGGGCGTTGTCTTCACCGGTCAGCTGTCCGTACGGAGTCATCCGTGGCTGGCCGATCACCAGGTGTTCGGCAGTGTGCTGTTGCCGGGGACGGGTCTGGTGGAGCTGGCGTTGCACGCGGCCGAGCACACCGGCTGCACTCTGGTGGAGGAGCTGACGCTGGCGGCGCCGCTGGTGCTGCCGGGCGGGGCGGCCGGGTCCGGTGAGGGCGCGGTGCAGGTGCAGGTGGTGGTCGGCGCCGCCGACGGCGACGGCCGCCGTACGGTGGCGATCTACTCGCGGGGCGCGCAGGCCCCGGCCGACCTGCCCTGGACGCTGCACGCCGAGGGCGTCCTGGCCTCCGAGACCGCACAGAATGGTGCGGACCTGAGCCAGTGGCCTCCGGCCGAGGCCACCGCGGTGGACCTCACCGACGCCTACGCGATCCTCAACGAGCGCGGCTACGGCTACGGCCCGGCCTTCCAGGGCCTGCAGGCGGCCTGGCGACGCGGCGAGGAACTGTACGCCGAGGTCGCCCTGCCCGACCAGGAACACCAGGACGCCGCCCTCTTCGGGCTCCACCCCGCGCTGTTCGACGCGGCACTGCACGCGCTGCACTTCGGCGGGGACGACACGGACGGCGGCCCCACGATGCTGCCGTTCTCCTGGGCCGGCGTGTCGCTGAGCGCCGTCGGCGCGACGGCGCTGCGCGTCCGGCTGACGCCCGCGGGGCCGAACGCCTTCTCCCTGGAGATCGCGGACGCCGAGGGAGCGCCGGTCGCCGCCGTACGGTCGCTCACGTCGCGGCCGGTCGCGCCGGAACAGCTGCAGCCCGCGCGACTGCACGACTCGCTGTACCGGGTCGACTGGACCAAGGTGCCGGTGCCCCCGGCCGTCTCCCTGACGTACGCCGACTGGGCGGCTCTGGACCCGGCCGCGGCGACGGTGCCGGATGTCATCGTGCTCCGGGTGCCCTCCGGCGACCCGGTCGGCGCTTCCGCGGACGAGGCCGCGGCGGTCAGGGCCACGACCCACCAGGTGCTGGCCGCGCTGCAGGAATGGACGGCCGGCGAGCGGTTCGCCGACAGCAGGCTGCTGGTCGTCACCCGGGGGGCGGTCGCCCCGCTGTCCGGCTCGGACGACGTGACCGACCTCGCCGGCGCGGCCGTCTGGGGGCTGGTGCGGACCGCGCAGCGGGAGCACCCCGACCGGATCGTCCTCGCCGACCTGCATGAGAGCGCGGACGAGAGCGTGGACGTCGGCGCGGTCATGGCCGTCGGCGAGCCGCAGGTGGCGCTCCGCGACGGAGCCGCGTACGCGCCCCGCCTGGTCCGCGTGCCCGCCGCGACCACTGAGGCCGAGCCGGTGACGTCGTTCCCCGCCGAGGGGACGGTGCTGGTCACGGGTGGCACGGGGATGCTGGGCCGGTTGGTGGCACGGCATCTGGTGGCGGCGCATGGGGTGCGTCGTCTGCTGCTGACCAGCAGGAGCGCCTCGGCCGAGAGCGCCGCCGACCTGGTCGGCGAGCTTGCGGACCTCGGCGCCGAGGTGTCGGTGGCGGCGGCCGACGCCGCTGATCGTGCCTCGCTCGCGGGAGTGCTGGCAGGCATCCCGGCGGAGCATCCGCTGGTGGGAGTCGTACACCTGGCGGGTGTGCTGGACGACGGTGTGATCGCGTCGCTGACGCCGGAGCGAATGGATCGGGTGCTGCGTCCGAAGGTGGACGCGGCGCTGAACCTGCACGAGCTGACGCGGGATCATGATCTGGCTGCCTTCGTGCTGTTCTCCTCGGCCTCGGGAGTCTTCGGGACGCCGGGTCAGGGCAGTTACGCCGCGGCGAACGCGTTCCTGGACGCGCTGGCCGCGCACCGCCGGGCGGGCGGCCTCACCGCCCAGTCGCTGGCCTGGGGACTGTGGGCCGACGACGCCGGGATGGCCGGCGAGCTGGGCGACACCGACCGGCAGCGGCTGAGCCGCAACGGCGTGGAGCCCCTGTCGGCTCAGCAGGGGCTGGAGCTGTTCGACGTCGCGTGCACCGTGGACTCCGGCACGCTGGTGCCGATCCGGCTGGACTTCGCCGCGCTCGCCGAAGCGGGAGCGGAGCTCCCGTCCCTCTTCCGCACACTCGTCCGCGTGCCCACCCGCCGGGTGGCCGCCGCGGGCGGCGGCGCGTCCTCCGCCGTACGGGAGAGGTTCGCCGGACTGACCGCGGCCGAGCGGGTCGCCGCCGCTCTCGACATCGTGCGCACGCAGGCGGCCGCCGTCCTCGGACATGCCGGGGTCGAGGCGATCGAGCCCGACCGGGCCTTCGGTGAGCTGGGCTTCGACTCGCTGTCCGCCGTGGAACTCCGCAACGGACTGAACGCGGCCACCGGACTGCGGCTGCCGGCGTCGCTGGTCTTCGACTACCCCAACGCGCTCGCGGTCGCCGAGCACATCGCGGACGAGGTGGTCGGCGCCGACACCCGGCGTACGGTGGTCGCGGCCACGGCGGGCTCGGTTGACGAGCCGCTGGCGATCGTGGGCATGGCGTGCCGCTATCCGGGCGGGGTGTCCTCGCCGGAGGACCTGTGGCGCCTGGTCGCGGGCGGGGTGGACGCGATCTCCGACCTACCGGTCAACCGCGGCTGGAACATCGAGGAGATCTTCGACCCCGAGGGCAAGCGGCCGAACACCAGTTATGTGAAGTCGGGCGGGTTCCTGCACGAGGCGGCGGAGTTCGACGCGGCCTTCTTCGGGATCTCCCCGAACGAGGCGCTGACGATGGACCCGCAGCAGCGGCTGCTGCTGGAGACCTCGTGGGAGGCGATGGAGCGGGCGGGCATCGACCCGGGCTCGCTGCGGGGATCGTCGACCGGGGTGTTCGCCGGGATGATGTACCACGACTACGCCGCCAACGCGAACACCGGATCGATCGCCTCGGGCCGCGTGTCGTACGTCTTCGGGTTCGAGGGCCCGTCGGTCACGATCGACACCGCCTGCTCGTCGTCGCTGGTGGCCCTGCACCTCGCCGGGCAGGCGCTCCGGTCCGGCGAGTGCTCGCTGGCACTGGTCGGCGGAGTCGCGGTGATGGCCACGCCCGACACCTTCATCGAGTTCTCCCGGCAGCGAGGCCTGTCGCCTGATGGTCGCTGCCGCGCCTATGGCGCGGGGGCGAACGGCACGGCGTGGGCCGAGGGCTGCGGCGTGCTGCTGGTCGAGCGGTTGTCGGACGCGCGCCGGCTCGGCCACCGGGTGCTGGCCGTCGTCCGGGGTACGGCGGTGAACCAGGACGGCGCCTCCAACGGTCTGACCGCGCCGAACGGCCCCTCCCAGGAGCGGGTGATCCGCCAGGCGCTCGCCAACGCCCGCTTGTCGGTGAGCGACGTGGACGTGGTCGAGGGCCACGGCACCGGGACCACCCTCGGCGACCCGATCGAGGCCCAGGCCGTGCTGGCCACCTACGGCCAGGACCGCCCGGAGGAGCAGCCGCTGTGGCTGGGATCGCTCAAGTCCAACATCGGTCACGCGCAGGCGGCCGCCGGTGTCGGCGGGATCATCAAGATGGTCATGGCCATGCACAACGGCGTCCTGCCCAAGACGCTGCACGCCGACGAGCCCTCTCCGCACGTGGAATGGTCGGCGGGCCACGTGCGACTGCTGACCGAGGCGATGCCGTGGCCGGAGCAGGACCGTCCGCGCCGCGCGGGTGTGTCGTCGTTCGGCATCAGCGGCACGAACGCCCACGTCATCATCGAGCAGGCCCCCGCCGACCTCGCGGCCGACGTCCTTGTCGCCGAGGCTCCCGCCCCGGCCGTGCTCACCGGCACCGCCCTCCCGGCCACGGCTGTTGCCGAAGTCACCGCACTGGTGCCGGGCGATGGCGTGTCCTCCGGACCCATTCCGGCCATGGCCGAGCTCGCGGTTGCCGCCGACGGTGCCGCACCGGTCCTGGCTGAGAGCGGGCAGCCCGCCGGCGCCGCTGTGGCGGGCGAGGGCGCCGCCCTGGTCCCGGCAGGAAGCGCGGCCCAGGCCGGTGCTCCGGTGGCGTGGGTGGTGTCGGGGAAGACGGCGGACGCGTTGGCCGGGCAGGCGGCGCGGGTGCTGTCTTACGTGCAGGACCGTCCCTCCCTCAGCCTTGCGGATGTCGGGTTCTCGCTGGCGACGACGCGGGCGGCGTTCGAGCGGCGGGCGGTGGTGACCGGTGGTGACCGGGCCGCCCTGCTGGACGGGCTGGCTGCACTGGCGGAGGGCCGCAAGGCTCCTGGGGTGGTGCAGGGCGTCGCCCGATCTTCGGGGAAGGTCGGGGTGCTGTTCACCGGTCAGGGCGCCCAGCGGCTCGGCATGGGCCGCGAACTCCACGCGGCGTTCCCGGTGTTCGCCGACGCGTTCGACGCCGTCGCAGGCGAGCTGGACGCGCACCTGGACCGGCCGCTGCGTGAGGTGATCTGGGGCGCCGACCCCGTTCTCGCCGACCAGACCGCGTACGCGCAGGCCGGGTTGTTCGCCGTCGAGGTGGCCCTGTTCCGCCTCGTCTCCTCGTGGGGGGTGCGGCCGGACTACCTGGCCGGTCACTCGGTCGGTGAGCTGGCCGCCGCCCACGTCGCCGGGATGCTGACTCTCGCCGACGCGTCCCGTCTGGTCGCGGCGCGGGGCCGGCTGATGCAGGCCCTCCCCGCGGGTGGGGCGATGGTCGCGGTCCAGGCCACCGAAGACGAGGTGACCCCGCTCCTGACCGACGGAGTGGACATCGCCGCCATCAACGGCCCCCGCGCGGTGGTCGTGTCCGGGCAGGAGGGCCCGGTGCTGGCCCTGGCGGAGCGGTTGGCGGAGCAGGGGCGGAAGACGCGCCGGTTGCGGGTCTCCCACGCTTTCCACTCCCACCTGATGGAGCCGATGCTCGCCGACTTCCAGACCGTGGCGGAGTCGCTGACCTACGGGCCGGCGTCCATCCCGATCGTGTCCACCGTCACCGGCGGCCTGGCCGACGAGGCGTTCGGCACCCCGCAGTACTGGGTGGGCCAGGTGCGCGGCGCGGTGCGGTTCGCCGACGCCGTGACCACGCTGGCCGGGCAGGGTGTGACGCGGTTCGTGGAGCTGGGCCCGGACGCGGTGCTGACCGCGATGGCCCAGCAGACCCTCGACGAGGCAGCCGACAGCGCGATCTTCACCGCCACCATGCGGGCCGGACGCCCCGAGCCGGGCACCGTCGTCGCCGCCTTGGGCCAGCTGCACACCGCCGGCGTGCCGGTCGACTGGCAGGCCTTCTACGCCGAGACCGGCGCCCGCCGCATCGACCTGCCCACCTACGCCTTCCAGCGCGAGTTCTACTGGCTCGAACACGAGCAGGAGGGCGTCGACGCGACGGCGATGGGCCTGGAGCGCGTCGAGCACCCGCTGCTCGGCGCCGCGATCCCCGCCCCCGACTCGGACGGGATCTCGTTCACCGGCCGGCTGTCGGTCCGTACGCATCCCTGGCTGGCCGACCACCAGGTGCTGGACAACATCCTGTTCCCCGGCACGGGCTTCGTGGAGCTGGCCGTCGCGGCGGGAAGCCAGGTCGGCTGCGCCGTCCTGGAGGAGCTGACCCTGGCCGCGCCGCTGCTGCTGCCCGCCGGTGATCCCGGTTCGCGTGATCGCGGGATGCAGGTGCAGGTCGTGGCCGGCGCCGCCGACGAGGCCGACCGGCGTACGGTCGCGGTCTACTCCCGCAGGGAGAACGCTCCAGCGGACGAGCCCTGGACGCTGCACGCCGAAGGCACCCTGACCGCTTCCGCGCCCACCGCCTCCACCGGACACCTGCAGTGGCCCCCGGCCGACGCGACCCCGGTGGACGTGAGCGACGCGTACGACATCCTGCACGAACGCGGCTACGGCTACGGCCCGACGTTCCAGGGCCTGAAGACGGCGTGGCGGCGCGGCGAGGAGATCTTCACGGAGGTGGAGCTCCCGGCGCAGGCGCGGGAGGACGCGGCCGCGTTCGGCGTGCACCCGGCGCTGCTGGACGCCGCGCTGCACGGTCTGGGTCTCGTGCCTCCGGACGGCGCCGCCGACCGCGAGCAGGCGCTGCTGCCCTTCGCCTGGCGCGGGGTCGTGCTGCACACGGCCGGAGCCGACGCCCTGCGCGTACGGCTGACCTGGCTGAGCGACACCTCGTTGTCGATGGAGATCACCGACCGGTACGGCGTGCCCGTGGCGTCGGTCGAGTCACTGACCCTGCGCGCGACGTCGACCGAGCAGCTTCGCGCGGCGGAGCCGGGCGCGGGCGACTCGCTCTTCCAGCTGTCCTGGACGCCGATCGCCGGAGCGCCGGCGGCGGTCCCCGTGTCATGGGCCGCCTGGGCCGATCTGGCCGACGACGCCGTGCCTCCGGAGGTGGTCGTGCTGGACGCCGGCCGTGGCCGCGACGCGGCGGCGGTGCGGGCCGCGACGCACCAGGCGCTCGCCGTACTGCAGGCCTGGGCGGCCGACTCCCGGTTCGCCGGTTCCACGCTGGCCGTGACGACGCGGGGAGCCGTACCACTGCCGGGCGAGGACCCCGCCGATCTCGCGGGTGCCGCGGTCTGGGGACTGGTGCGCTCCGCGCAGTCGGAGAACCTGGGCCGGATCCTGCTGCTGGACACCGACGACTCGGTCGACCTCGCGACCGTCCTGGCGACGGACGAGCCGCAGGTCGTCGTGCGCGACGGCGTGGCGCACGCCGCGAGGCTCGCCCGGCCGCCGGCCCCCGCCGAGGACGGCACCCCCGCCGGGTCCTTCGGACCTGACGACGCCGTCCTCGTCACCGGCGCGACCGGCACACTGGGCCGGCTCGTCTCCCGGCACCTGGTCACGCGATACGGCGTGACGCGGCTGCTGCTGACCAGCCGCCGCGGCCTCGCCGCCCCGGGGGCCGCCGAGCTACGCGACGAACTGGCCGCGCTGGGCGCCGACGTGACGGTCGCCGCCTGCGACACCGCCGACCGCGCCGCGCTCGCCGGGCTCCTGTCCACCGTGGACGTCGCCGGCGTCGTGCACATCGCCGGTGTGCTCGACGACGGCGTGATCTCCTCGCTCACCCCCGAGCGCGTGGACCACGTGCTGCGCGCCAAGGTCGACGCCGCGCTGAACCTGCACGAACTCACCGCAGGCCGGAACCTCTCGGCGTTCGTGCTGTTCTCCTCGGCCGCCGGCGTGTTCGGCAACCCCGGTCAGGGCAGCTACGCCGCCGCGAACGCCTTCCTCGACGCGCTGGCGCTCCACCGCCGGGCCGCCGGGCTGACCGCGCAGTCGCAGGCCTGGGGCCTCTGGGACGAGAGCGGCATCGGCGGAGGACTGACCGACGCCGACCGGCAGCGGCTCAGCCGCACCGGTGTGGAACCGCTGACGGAGGAGCAGGGCCTCGCGCTGTTCGACCTCGCCTGCGCCGGGGACGCGGCCACGGTGGTGCCGATCCGGCTCGACCTGGCCGCGGTCGCGGCCGGCAACGAGCCGCCGGCCCTGCTGCGCGGCCTCGTACGCCGCCCGGCCCGGCGCGGCACGGGAAGCGCGTCGGCCGCCGCCGCCCTGCGGAGCAGCCTGGCCGGTCTGTCCGAGACCGAACGGCAGGCGGCGCTGCTGGACATCGTGCGCACCCAGGCCGCCCTGGTGCTCGGGCACAACGGCTCGGAGGCGATCGAGCCGGACCGGGCGTTCGGCGAGCTCGGCTTCGACTCGCTGTCGGCCGTCGAGTTCCGCAACGGACTGAACACGGTCACCGGGCTGCGCCTGCCGGCGACGCTGGTCTTCGACTACCCGAACGCGCTCGTGCTCGCCGCCCACCTCGACCGCGAACTCGCGACCGACGCGGACGGGCGGAACGGCTCGGCGGACACCGAGGAACAGGTCCGCCGGATTCTGAACGCGATTCCCCTGAGCAGGCTGCGCGACGCGGGCCTGCTGGACACCCTGCTTGAACTCGGCGGAGCCCGCGCCGAGTCCGCCGAATCGGCCGATTCGGCACCCGCGGAGTCCATTGACGAAATGGACGCCGAGAGTCTCATCAACATGGCGTTCCAGGGCCTGGAACTCGACGATATGACGCAGGAATGGTGAGGTTGGCGATGACTGACTCCGACGTCAAGCTGGTCGAGGCGCTACGGGCCTCGCTGAAGGAGACGGAACGGCTTCGCGGCGAGCACCGCAAAATCATCGCCGCCCAGCATGAGCCGATCGCCATCATCGGAATGGCGTGCCGTTATCCGGGTGGGGTGTCCTCGCCGGAGGATTTGTGGCGGCTGGTGTCCGATGGTGTGGACGCGATCTCGGATTGGCCGGCTGATCGTGGCTGGGATGTGGAGGGGTTGTTCGATCCGAGTGGGGAGCGGGCGAACACCAGTTATGTGAAGTCGGGTGGGTTCCTGCACGAGGCGGCGGAGTTCGACGCGGGGTTCTTCGGGATCTCGCCGAACGAGGCGTTGGTGATGGATCCGCAGCAGCGGTTGCTGCTGGAGACCTCGTGGGAGGCGATGGAGCGGGCCGGGATCGACCCGGGGTCGCTGCGGGGGTCGTCGACCGGGGTGTTCGCCGGGATGATGTATCACGACTACGCCGCCAACGCGAACACCGGGTCGATCGCCTCGGGCCGGGTGTCGTACGTGTT
>NZ_VYTZ01000031.1:0-8971 GCF_008728085.1 Microbispora cellulosiformans
AGACGACCACGACGGTGGCGATGGACTTCGGGCGGGTGTCGCTGGATCGGGATCTGATTCTGTATCTGTTCGGTACGCCGGGTCAGCATCGGTTCTGGTTCATGTGGGATGACCTGGTGAGGGGGGCGATCGGTGCGGTGGTGCTGGTCGACACCCGGCGGTTGGCCGACAGTTTTCCCGCGGTGGACTACTTCGAGGAGGCGCGGCTGCCGTTCGTCGTCGGCGTCAACGGCTTCGACGGGCAGTATCCGCACGCCGAGGAGGAGGTGCGGGAGGCGCTGACCCTGGCGCCGCGGATCCCCGTCGTCCGCACCGACGCCCGCGACCGGGGATCGGTGAAGAGCACCCTGATCACCCTCGTCGAGCACGCGCTGACCATGCGGGTCGCCGTACCCGGCGGGGGCCGCGCCTGAGGCGGCCCCCGGCTCGGGAGTCACCGGTCTAGACGCGGACCGCCTCGATGAGGGTGGCGTGGAACGGCAGGCTGTAGGTGTTCGTCAGACGCAGCCCGGCCGCCCGCAGCAGCGCGTCGTGCTCCGACCTGCTGCGCTCCCGTCCCTGTCCGAACAGGCCGAGCATCCGCATGTCCAGGTCCTTCCCGAAGTGCGCCGAGTCGTCGTCCGGCAGGACCAGCTCCACCAGCAGCACCCGCCCGTCGTCGCTCATCGCGTCGCGGACCACGCGCAGAATGCGGATCGCGTCCTCGTCGTCCCAGTTGTGGACCACGCTGCCCAGCAGGTAGGCGTCGTGACCCGCGGGAACCGACGCGAAGAAGTCGCCCTCGACGACCTCCACACGCTCCGACAGCCCCCACTCGTCGAAGGCGGCCCGCGCGTCCGGCAGCACGTGCGCGAGCTCCACCAGCACACCGCGCAGATGCGGGTTGGCCCGCAGCGCCGTCGCCAGGATGTGGCCCCGGCCGCCGCCCACGTCCACCAGCGTCTTGACCGACGAGAAGTCGTAGCTCGCGGCCACCCCGTCCGCCATCGGCTGCGACCGCTGGCTCATGAAGTCGTTGAAGATGCGGTTCAGCTCGGGGTCGGACCCCAGGTGGTCGTAGAGCACCCCGTACTTCTCGACGAACGCCGACCGTCCCTCGCGCACCGTCGCGGTCAGGGTGTTCATGCCGTACGCGAGCGTGGGCGCGGTGTTGAACTGGACGGCCGTGCGCAGCGAGCCGGGCACGCCCTCCACCAGCAGCCGGCCCGCGTCGGTCAGCGCGTACGTGCCGGGGGAGACGGAGGTGAACAGTCCGCTGGCGGCGCACGTGCGCAGCAGGCGGGCGAGGGACGGCGCGTGCGCGCCGCAGCGGGTGGCGAGTTCCTCGACGGTGAGCGGTCCGTCCTTCAGGTGGCCGGCGCAGTCGAGGTCGACGATCGCGCCGAGCGCCGCGGCCCGGTAGAACCCGCGCAGGTGCTCCCACACGACGCTGCTGGCTTCTGTCACGTTCACTACTCCTTGGTCAGATGTGAGGGGGTGTTCATGAGAGGTGAGGTCGTCACGTGCGGTGGGGCCATGCTCAACTCCCCGGGGCTGAACTCCCCAGGGCCGAACTCGGGTCTGCCGCGCACCAGGCGGCTCACCTCGGCCCTCAGGTGCACGAAGGCGGGCAGCTCCCGGGTCCCGATCTGGTCGCGGGGACCGGGCAGGTCCACCCGCAGGTCGGCGGCGACCACGGCGGGCGCCCGGGTCAGCACCACCACCCGGTCGCCGACGTAGACGCTCTCGTCGATGTCGTGGGTGATCAGGACGATCGTCATGCGGTGGTGACCGCGTACGGCGAGGACGAGATCCTCCAGGTCCTCGCGGGTCTGGGCGTCGACGGAGCCGAACGGCTCGTCCATCAGCAGCAGCGAGGGGCGGTAGGCGAGGGCCCGGGCGATCGCCACCCGCTGCTGCATGCCGCCCGACAGCTGCCAGGGATACTTGGCCGCGGCGCTCTCCAGGCTCACCGCCGCCAGGGCCTCCGCCGCCGCCGTACGGCGGGCCGCCCGGTCGAGGCCGCGCCGCCGCAGCGGCAGCGCCACGTTGTCGCGCACCGACAGCCAGGGGAACAACGACCTGCTGTAGTCCTGGAAGACCACCGCGAGGTCGTCGGGCGTCCCGTCGACCGGGCGGCCCTTGACGCGGACCTCCCCGCCGGTCGGCCGCACGAGCCCCGCGATCGACCGCAGGAGCGTCGACTTCCCGCAGCCCGACGGGCCGACGACGCAGACGAGCTCGCCCTCGGAGACCTTGAGGTCGATCCCGCCGAGCGCCCGGTGGGCCTCCGGTCCGCTGCCGTAGGTGTGGGTCAGGTTGACGACGTCGAGCACGGTGTCACCTCAGCTTCTCCGCCCGGCACGCCGGTGCCAGGCCAGGGTGCGCCGCTCCACGACGAGGAACGACGAGTTGAGGAGGAAGCCGAGGACGCCGAGCAGCGCGATCGTCCCCCACATCCCCGGCAGGTCGAAGTTCTGCTGCGTGTAGATCAGCTCGTAGCCGATCCCGCTGGTCGCGCTGCCCACGAGCTCGGCGACGACCATCAGGATGAGCGCGAGCGACAGGCTCAGCCGCAGTCCCGCGAAGATCTTCGGCGCCGCCGCCGGCAGGATCACCCGGAAGAGCAGCTCGCCGCGGGACAGGCCGAACACGCGCGCCGTCTCGATGTGGAGGCGGTCCACGTAGCGGGCGCCGTCCACCGAGTTGACCAGGACCGGCCAGATCACGCCGTACACGATGGTGGCGAGCTGCATCCGCGTGTCCGCCTTGAACAGCACGATGAACAGCGGGATGAGCGTCGGCGGCGGGATCGCCCGGCCGAACTCGATCAGCGGGTCGACGTAGCCCGCCAGCGTCCGGGACCGGCCGATCGCGACGCCCAGGGAGATGCCGCCCAGGCAGGCGAGCGCCCATCCGCCGAACAGATGGCCGAGGCTGGGCAGGAAGTCGGCGAGGGCGGCGTCGCTGAGGAACAGGCGGGCCGGCGGCCCGGAGAACCACAGCTCGCGCAGCCGGGCCAGGATCGCCGACGGCGGCGGGAAGTAGACGGACTCCACCGACCGGGCGGCGGTCTCCCACAGGGCGACGACGACCGGCACCGCCCACAGCCGCAGGGCGAGACCGCGCGCCCGGCCGGCCCACCGGCCGCCGCTCACGACGGCGGTCGTCACTGGCGGGGCCGTCACTGGGCCACCCCCGCACGCGCGGCGTGCCAGCGGAACAGGCCGCGTTCGGCCCGGACGAGCAGCGCGTTCACGACCAGGCCGATGAGGCCCGCCCACACCGTGGCCGCCAGCATGAGGTCGATCCGGTAACCAGATCCCGCCTTGATGATGTACACGCCGATGCCGCCCTCGCCGCCGGAGAGCAGTTCCGCGCTGACGGCTACCACCAGCCCGACCGACGCCGCCAGCCGTACGCCGGTCAGGACGAACGGGGCGGCGCTCGGCAGCGCCACCCGCAGCAGCACGGCCAGGCGGCCGAAGCCGAAGACCCGCATCGTGTCCCTGGCGACCGGGTCCACGTCGTGCAGGCCGTACATGGTGTTGACGAGAACGGGCCAGCACGCGGCGTAGACCACGATCGTGACCTTCACCGCGCCGCCGGAGGCCATGATGAGCGTGACCAGCGGGATGAGCGCGATCGACGGGATCGGCCGGAAGAACTCGATCAGCGGCCGCAGCCCGATCTCCACTTTCGGCAGGCTCCCCAGCAGCACTCCCGCGGGTACGGCCAGCAGGATCGCGAGGAGGAGACCCTCCGCCCACACCTCGACGGTGACCGAGGCGTCGTGCAGGAACTCCGAGTCGACGGCGAGCCCGGCCGCCCCGGCGAGCACGGTGGACGCCAGCGGCATGATCTGGGTGTCCATCAGGCCGGTACGGCCGGCGATCTCCGCGACGACCAGCAGGACCGCGACGCCGACGGCGCCGCGGACCACTCTGCTGACGGTCATTGCGGCATCGGCACCAGCAGCGGAGTCACGTCCATCTTGGACTTCAGGTAGCCGTACTCCAGCATCAGGTCGGCCACCCGCTGGATGCGCGTCGGGTTGAGGGTGGACGGGTAGGCGCCGAGGGTGATGATGGACGCCGCCTCCGGCTTGATCTGGGTGTAGTTCGGCAGCACCTTCTCCACGGCCTTGCGGTCGGAGTCGGCGATCTGCTGGGCCTTCACGATGGCGCGCTGGAAGGCGGCCATGGTCTTGGGGTACTTCGCCAGGGTGGGCTCGGTCGTGGTCCAGCCCGCGATCGGGAAGTCCGCCATCGCGCCGGTCATCGTGTCGGCGATCTTGCGAGCGCCCATGTCCTTCTGCACACCGGTCAGGAACGGCTCGGTGAGCCAGGCCGCGTCCGCCTGGCCGGACGCGAGCTTGCCCGGCGCCTGGGGGAAGGGCACGGGGACGTACTGGACGTCCTTGGGAGACAGGCCGTTGGCCCGCAGGGTCGAGGCGACGGCGAGCTCGCCGATGCTGTTCAGCGCCGCGATGGTGACCTTCTTGCCCTTGAGGTCCTTGACCGACTGGATCGGCGAGTCCTTCTTGACCACAATGTCAAATACGTCCGGTTTCGCCTGGAATGTGTCGGCAAGGACGCGGAAGTTCCCCGCTTTCGCCTCCTGCGCCGAAAGTACCGAGAAGTAATTGCCGAGCGTGATGTCCGTCGCGCCGCTCACCAGCTGCGGGATGGCGACGATGGTGCTCTGGACCACTTCGGGCTTGATGGTCAGCCCTTCGGCCTTGAAGAAGCCCCGGTCGATCGCGATGAACAGCGCCGCGACGTCAGCGATGGGGAGGATGCCGACTTTAAGGGTGTTTTTCTCCAGTCCGTTATTGCTGGAGTCTGTCGTCTTCGTGTCCGCACCGCTACACGCGGTAAGTGTCAACGCTGCTATGACGCCAATGACGGTTCTGCGACCCGTCAGCCTCATGGAGTCTCCTCAGGTGGGGAAGCGAGGCGCCCGGTGCGAGAGATGGTGGCACCGGGCGACGGGCGAGAAGCGTAGCGGGACTTAAACCGGGATAACAGGATTAGGAGCCCTATGTCACCAAACTTGTCGGTAAATCCACTATGCCCCGTAACCCGGGGTGTGGCGGTTTGGACCGATGTATGTCCAGAACTTGATTCGGAAAGTCGGGCCCCGGTTGATGTTGCTCGCGAAAGGCTTTCCCGATGCATCGTCGCACGAAACTTCCGGCCGTTGGACCGTGCCAAATTATCTGACAGGTTGGTCTAGCTCGTCGCCTTATGCTCCAATTGCCGATGTCTTGTGGGAGGTATCCCGAGTGATAGGCCCGAATCCCATCTAAGAGAACCGCGTGAGGTTGCATCAGTGAGGACGGCAACAGTCGAGAGCGGTCGTCGTAGTGAACGGAAGCCGCCCCCGCTGCCGGCCGGCTCCGAGGCGTCCGCGGGGGAGCGGGGGGAGCAACCGGCGCAGCCGGAGCCGCCCGGGCAGGACGCGGGCAGCCGGCTGGCCTTGAAGAACTGGCGGATGCGCACCCGGCTGCTGGCGTTGGTCCTGGTGCCGACCGCCGTCGCGGTCACGCTGGGCGGCCTGCGGGTGTCCTCCTCGATCAGCAGCGCGGCCGAGTACCGCCGGGTGCAGGACGTCGCCGAACTGATCCTCGGCATCGGCGACTTCGTCCACGAGCTGCAGCTCGAACGCGACCTGACGGCCCGTTACGTGGGGACGGACCGCCGTGGCGCGACGACGCTCGCGCTGATCCACGACCAGCAGTCGGCGGTCGACGCGGCGGCGCAGCGGGTGCGGTCGAAGGCGGAGACCGCGGGCGCCGCGTTCGGTGACATCGGCCGCGCCGACCTCGTCCGCCTGCGCGGCCGCCTCGACGAGCTGCCCGCGCTGCGCACCACGGTCCTGGAGAGCAAGCTTCCCGCACTGCCCACGATCGACAAGTACTCGCTGTTCGTCGCCGACGCGCTGCGGCTGTACGACGAGACCGTGCAGGGCGCGGTGGACGAGGGCGTCATCGCCGATCTGAAGTCGATGGCCTCGCTCGCGCGGACCGAGGAGGAGGTCTCCAAGCAGCGCGCGCTGCTCGCCGCCGCGCTGGTCCGGAACCGGTTCGAGAACGCGGAGCTCGACGCGTTCACCGCCGCCCGCGCCCGCGAGGTCAGCGAGCGCAACGCGTTCCTCGCGCAGGCCACGCCCGCGCAGCGCCAGCTCTTCTCGGACACCGTGACCGGCCAGAAGGTCGACCGGGCCGAATACCTGCGCGCCCTCGCCCTGAGCCTCACCCGCGACGGCCTGCCGCTGCACCGCATCGAGCCCGGCGGACAGGCCGCGGACACCTGGTTCGACGCGATCACCGAGACCGGCGACCAGATGCACAAGGTCAACCTCGCGCTCGCCCACGCGGTGATCACACGCAGCGAGGAGTTCCAGGCGTCGGACCAGAGGGTCGCCGCGATCAACGTGGCCCTGGTCGTCGCCGTCCTGCTGGTGGTCCTGGTCATCACCCTGGTCATGGCCCGCTCGGTCGTCCGGCCGCTGCGGCGGCTGCGCAGCGAGGCGCTTGAGGTCGCCGGGCACCGGCTGCCCGACCTCGTCCAGCGCCTGCGCGAGTCCGACTCCGCCGGCTCCCAGCAGGTGCAGCCGATCGGGGTGATGTCGGCGGACGAGATCGGCGAGGTCGCGCGGGCCTTCGACGAGGTCCACCGCGAGGCCGTACGGCTGGCGGGTGACGAGGCCCGGCTCCGTGGCAACGTCAACGCGATGTTCGTGAACCTGTCGCGGCGTACGCAGACCCTGGTGGAGCGCCAGATCACCCTGATCGACGGGCTGGAGCAGGGCGAGCAGGACGAGGAGCGGCTCGCGAACCTGTTCAAGCTCGACCATCTCGCGACCCGCATGCGCCGCAACAGTGAGAACCTGCTGGTCCTCGCCGGGCAGGAGACCGCCCGCCGATGGAGCCGGCCCGTCGAGATCACCGACGTCCTGCGGGCCTCGCTGTCGGAGGTCGAGGGCTACGAGCGGGTGGTGCTGAACTTCCCCTCGGACGTCTCGATCGCCGGCCAGGCCGTCAACGACGTCATCCACCTGATGGCGGAGCTGGTGGAGAACGCGCTGTCGTTCTCCGCCCGCGACACCCGGGTGGTCGTTTCGGGCAACCGGATCGACGGCGGCGGCGTGATGATCTCCGTCACCGACTCCGGCATCGGGATGACCGCAGAGGAGATCTCCCAGGCCAACTGGAGGCTGGCGAACCCGCCGGTGGTGGACGTGTCGGTGTCCCGCCGCATGGGCCTGTTCGTGGTCGGCCGCCTCGGCATGCGCCACGGCATCCGGGTGCAGCTCAGGCCGCACGACGGGGGCGGGCTGACCGCGATGGTCCTGCTGCCGGAGAGCCTCATGGGCAGCGCGTCGTACCCGGAGCAGGCCTACGCGGGAGCCTTCGCGCCCGCCTGGAGCGGGCAGCCCGGCCAGTCGTCCGGCTGGAGCGGCCGCCCGCAGGGACTCACCGCGCCGGCGGCGCCGGCGGCGCTTCCCGCCGCCCGGCAGCCGGGGATGTTCTCGCGGACCCGCCCGTTCGACCCCCTGCCCGGCGAGGCGACCGGCCCGCTTCCCGCCGTCTCCGGGCCGGCCTTCCCCGATCCCGCCTTCTCCGGGTCCGCCTTCTCGGGGTCGGCCTTCTCCGCTCCCGCCTTCCCCGACCCCGCCGTCTCGGGTCCGATCGCGGCCCAGTCCGGAGCGTTCTCCGTCAACACGGGACCGGTTCCGATGCCCGCCGGCCCCACGCAGACCGGTCCGGTGTTCGGAGCGCCGGTGGGAACGGGCGCAGCGCCGCCGGCGCCGCCGGCGGAGGAGTTCCTGCCGATCTTCGCCTCCGTGGAGTCGGCGTGGTTCCGGCGCACGCCCGCCACCGACACCGGTCCGACGGACTGGCAGCGTGAGCAGGCCACGGACGCGGGATGGCAGGCCGCCGCCGCGGCCGCCGAGAAGCCGGCCTGGGAGGGCACGACGACGTCCGGTCTGCCGAAGCGGGTCCCGAAGGCCAACCTGGTGCCCGGCTCGGCGGAGTCGACCGGCCCGCAGAAGCCGCAGGCGCCACCGGCGCAGCAGACGCAGCAGACGCCCCCGGCGCCACAGCAGCCGCGGCCGCCCCTGTCGCCGGACCGGGTGCGCAGCCGTCTGTCCAGCTTCCAGCAGGGCGTACGGCAGGGGCGGGCGGTGGCCCGGGGCGAGCTGAGTGAGGACGAGGGCTATCCGACGAAGAAAGAGGACGGCGCATGAGGGAGTTGAGCCAGGGTGCACGCGGCCTGAACTGGCTGATCAGTGATTTCGTGAGTGCGGTCCCGGGCGTGGCGCACACCGTGGTGGTGTCGGCCGACGGGTTGCCTCTGGCGTTCTCGAACGGGTTCCCCAAGGATCGGGCGGATCAGCTGGCGGCGGTGGCCGCGGGGTTGATCAGTCTGACGCAGGGGGCCTCCCGGGTGTTCGAGGGCGGCCCCGTGGTGCAGACGGTCGTGGAGATGCAGCGGGGGTTGTTGCTGATCATGTCGATCAGTGACGGGTCGTGTCTGGCGGTGCTGGCGGCGGCCGACTCCGATCTCGGTCTGGTGGCCTATCAGATGACGTTGCTGGTGGAGCGTGCGGGGCAGGTGCTGACCCCCGCGGTCCGGGCCGAGCTGCAGGCCTCCCACCCGCGGAGGTGACGCATGGACCCCTGGGGACAGCGGCCCGGCGGCCCGCTCCCGGAGGAGCCGCCCTCCCCGGTGCGCCCGTTCACCGTCACCGGTGGGCGTACGACGCCACGTATGCAGCTCGCGCTGGAGGCCCTGGTCTCCTCCGCCACGACCACGCACTACGACCTGTCCACGAGGCCGCCGGAGCATCGGGCCATCGCCTCCCTGTGCCGTCAGGTGCGGTCGGTGGCGGAGGTGTCGGCGTTGCTGCGGATTCCGCTGGGTGTGGTTCGTGTGGTGATCGCGGACATGGCGGCGGAGGGGTTGGTGCATGTGCATCAGCC
>NZ_VYTZ01000032.1:0-8365 GCF_008728085.1 Microbispora cellulosiformans
ACCGCGACAGGCCCTTGATGGCGTCGTCCTGGCCGATGATCCGCTTGTGCAGCTCGTCCTCCATGCGGAGCAGCCGCTGCGACTCCTCCTCGGTGAGCTTGAAGACCGGGATGCCGGTGGCGGTGGCCAGGACCTCGGCGATGAGCTCCTCGGTGACCTCGGCCACGACGTCCATGTCGCCGGCCTTCCACTCCTTCTCCCGGCGCTCGCGCTTGAGCTGGAGCTGCTTTTCCTGGTCGCGCAGCGCGGCGGCCTTCTCGAAGTCCTGCGCGTCGATCGCGGACTCCTTCTCGCGCCGGACGTTGGCGATCTTCTCGTCGTACTCGCGCAGGTCCGGCGGCGCGGTCATCCGGCGGATCCGCATCCGCGACCCGGCTTCGTCGATCAGGTCGATCGCCTTGTCGGGCAGGAAGCGGTCGCTGATGTAACGGTCGGCCAGCGTCGCGGCGGCCACCAGCGCGCTGTCGGTGATCGACACCCGGTGGTGCGCCTCGTAGCGGTCCCGCAGGCCCTTGAGGATCTCGATCGTGTGCGACAGGCTCGGCTCGGCCACCTGGATCGGCTGGAACCGCCGCTCCAGCGCGGCGTCCTTCTCCAGGTGCTTGCGGTACTCGTCCAGCGTCGTGGCGCCGATGGTCTGCAGCTCACCGCGGGCCAGCATCGGCTTGAGGATGCTGGCGGCGTCGATGGCGCCCTCGGCCGCGCCCGCGCCGACGAGCGTGTGCAGCTCGTCGATGAACAGGATGATGTCGCCGCGGGTGCGGATCTCCTTAAGGACCTTCTTCAGGCGCTCCTCGAAGTCGCCGCGGTAGCGGGACCCGGCGACCAGCGCGCCGAGGTCGAGGGTGTAGAGCTGCTTGTCCTTCAGCGTCTCGGGCACCTCACCCTTGACGATCTTCTGGGACAGGCCCTCCACCACCGCGGTCTTGCCCACACCGGGCTCGCCGACCAGCACCGGGTTGTTCTTGGTCCTCCTGGAGAGGACCTGCATGACGCGCTCGATCTCCTTGTCCCGGCCGATCACCGGGTCGAGCTTGCCCTCCCGCGCGGCCTGGGTCAGGTTCCGCCCGAACTGGTCCAACACCAGAGACGTCGACGGCGCCGACTCCTGCGGCCCGCCCGCCGCCGCCGGCTCCTTGCCCTGGTAACCGTGCAGCAACTGGATCACCTGCTGCCGCACCCGGTTCAAGTCAGCGCCCAGCTTCACCAGCACCTGAGCCGCGACACCCTCACCCTCCCGGATCAAACCCAGCAGGATGTGCTCGGTGCCGATGTAGTTGTGCCCAAGCTGCAACGCCTCACGAAGCGACAGCTCGAGCACCTTCTTGGCACGCGGAGTGAAGGGAATGTGCCCCGACGGCGCCGACTGCCCCTGGCCGATGATCTCCTCGACCTGCTGGCGCACCCCCTCGAGGCTGATCCCCAGGCTCTCCAGAGCCTTGGCCGCCACACCTTCGCCCTCATGGATCAGACCAAGAAGAATGTGCTCGGTACCGATGTAGTTGTGGTTGAGCATCCGGGCCTCTTCTTGGGCCAGGACCACAACCCGCCGCGCACGGTCGGTGAACCTCTCGAACATGTCGTCGCTCCTCACAGAGCGGTCAGGCGAATCCGGGAGATCCGGCACGCCGTCCCGCACGGTAGCCCCGACCCAGCGACCCGGTCCTCGGCGGAAGGGTTCCCCAAGCGCAGGGCGTTCACGCTCTATCCAACCCCCTGCCGGGGGTGACATGTTCCCGATACGCCGCAAGCGAACGAGGTTTTAGGGAGTGCAAACACAATCGCGCGGTTATGCGATCGTCAGGTCCTCCGACGAACCGGATAACCGCGCGATCGACGATGCGGTTACAGAGCATCCCGCGGATCACGCCACACCGGAGACCGGCACGGCACGACGCATCACAATGCGACAGAGGAGCCCAAAGCAGAGCAGTGGGCCTCTCCGGTCCCTCGGGAACTCCGCACTTCACCCGGAACTTTCGCCGGTGACGCCTGGCGTGGCGCCACTCGACCGGCCGTGACGGGTGAAGGCCCGGCAGGTGCGACCCGGATCGCACCGTGCACCGCCTAGTGCGCGTCCTCGTACGCCTGGACGATCGAGGCGGCGATGCGGCCGCGCTCACTCACGGGGTGCCCGTGAGACTTCGCCCAGGCGCGGATCTCCGCGCTCTTCTCGCGGGTCATGGCTCGCTGGCCTCCGCCGCCCGCACCGCGACGACGACCGCGGGCCTGCCCGCTGTCCGCCCGCCGCGCGCTGCCGACGAAAGGCGACAGCGCGTCGCGAAGCCGCTTCGCGTTGCCGTCGCTCAGGTCAATCTCATAAGACGTGCCGTCAATCGCGAAGGTGACCGTCTCATTGGCCTCGCCGCCATCGAGATCGTCGATGAGAATCACCTGCGTGTGCTTGGCCATCCGGCAATCCTTTCGCAGCCCATAGTTTGATTCGTCAGCCAAACATATACCCGGTTTCCCCCGGCTGACAATTCAAGATTGCGGATTCTCAGGAACTCCTGAGTCCGGTGACTTCTCGCGTGGCTCCCGTGCCGGGCGGAGACCCGCCGCGTCGGAACGTACCAACTTTACGATGCCGTAGACGACCGCGCCGGCGACGACCGCGGAAGGTATCAAGGCGGACAATACCTCTGACATTCTGCCTCGCTCGTGCCGGGGTGTCATTAGGTGCACCCGAGGAAATTCCGAGGACGCCCCGAGCTCCCCGGGCCCCCCTTGCCGGGCCGGTCGTCCTCATACGACCATAGCGCCGGGAGGGCCAGGCGCGCCTTCCGGGGTGCCCCGCAGGCCACAGCCTAATCCTCGTCTCTCCAGCGGCCTTACCGGATGCACCACGAAATCGTACCCAAATGCCGGGCCGGACGGTCACCGGAAGCCGTCCGGCCCGATGTTTCAGCCGCTCGCGGCCACTACTCCCGGAGGGACGGCAAGGGCTCCCGCTCCGGTCGGCCCCTTCGCTCGCGGCGGTGAAGCCGCAGGTCAGAGGACTGCCAACCAGCATGAACGAAGGCGTGGCGACAAGTCGGAATCGGCAACCCGCTTCCCCATGCGACTCTCCATCCGACGCTCATCCGAAGCTCACACAACTCTCACACAATAGGTCCGTCCCGGCACGCCGCGCCGTTGATGAGCGCCACGGAAACGAGGGGACGCCGCGTCCTGCGGCACCCGGATCTTCATGGCCGCCGTGACCCTTCTGGTACGTCCGGCGCGCCCTTGACGGGATATACATACGTCTAAGCAGATCCCCGGCCCCGGGAAGGCTCGCAAAAAGAGAGGACCGCACCGCTTCCCCCAAGATCCACTTGCCGGGCGCCCCGAAGATCGATTTAACCGGCCGCGCCACAAACGCACGGACGCCCCCGGCGGCCGGGGCCGTCTAAGGTTTCGCGCGGCCAAACCGCCCGCGCTTTCGGGCGACAGTGCCGGGGCCGCCAGGGGACGGGCAGGCCGAGGAGCCCATAAGGGCCGGTGCGCGGCGTTCGGGTCCTTAAGAGCGCCCAGCGCGTTCCTAAAGCCGCTCCGGCCGGATTTGGCGCCGAGCGCGGTGGCGGGGGCGGACCGGAGGGATTGACGGCGCGGTGTCGCGGTCATTGCCACCTCTCGGGCAGATGCGCCGGTCCGCCAAGCATGGCATGTCCCGGTGGTCCCGTTACCAGATTTTCCGGAGCGGGCGCCGCCGGCGCCCGGAACCGTCACGCCATACGAAAAACGGGGCCGATGGTCTCTGCCATCGGCCCCGTTCGCGGTCATTACTTGACCTTGACCACCACGGTGTTCGCGACCTTGTCGTGCAGGGCCTGCTGCAGCGGCTTGTCCCAGAGCAGCCACAGCACGTTGAGAAGGGCGGCCAGGTTCGCGAGGTACTTGATGACGGGAATCCACGAGAGGAACTGGAAGGCGAAGAGCACACCGGCGCGCTTGAGCGCCGCGTCCTGGGGCAGCCCCGCCGCGTCCAGCGTTCCCCCGACCGGGACGACCTTGATGCCCATCGCCATCTTGCCGAGGGTCTGCCCGCGCGAGCGCAGCATGAAGAACTCGTAGACGGCCATCACGACGCCCCCCAGCACGGCGACGAGCAGCGTGGCCAGGAAGGCCCCGCTCTCCAGGGTCGTGACGCCGGTCGTCGGGTCGATGCTGGCGGCGGTGAACAGCAGGCCCACGATGACGGCGTTGAGGATCATGTAGGGGATCCCGACCACGACACCGTCGATCAGCCGGGCGACGAGGCGCTGCCACCACTCCGCCAGCGGGGCCGGCGCGCCGGGCGGGATCGCCCCCTGCGGCGCGTACGACTGCCCGTAGGCGGGCTGGCCGTACCCCGGGGTGGCCTGTGCGCCGCCGTAGCCGGGCTGGCCGTACTGCTGCTGACCATAGCCCTGCTGGTCATAGGCCTGCTGGCCGTAACCGGGCTGACCATGGCCGGGCTGGCCCTGCTGACCGCCGTGGCCCTGCTGCTCGTAGCCCTGCTGGCCATAGGCGTGCGAGCCGGACGCCTGGGGGCCGGTCTGCTGGCCGTACTGCTGCTGACCGTAGCCACCCTGCGACGGCTGGCCGTAGCCGCCCGTCGGCTGACCCTGCTGACCGCCGTAGCCCTGCTGCTCGTAGCCCTGCTGGCCGTACGCCTGCGAGCCGGACGCCTGAGGGCCGGTCTGCTGGCCGTACTGCTGCTGACCGTAGCCCTGCTGCGGAGCCTGCTGACCGTACTGCTGCTGGCCGTAACCCTGCGGGCCGGTCTCCTGGCCATAACCCTGCTGGCCGTACCCACCCTGCGACGGCTGGCCGTACTGCTGCTGACCGTAACCGCCCTGCGCGGACTGGCCGTACTGCTGCTGACCATAGTCCTGCTGCGGAGCCTGCTGACCGTACTGCTGGCCATAAGCCTGCGGGCCGGTCTCCTGGCCGTAACCCTGCTGGCCGTAACCACCCTGCGACGGCTGGCCGTACTGCTGCTGACCGTAGCCCTGCTGCGGAGCCTGCTGGCCGTACTGCTGCTGGCCGTAACCCTGCGGGCCGGTCTCGTGTCCATAGCCCTGCTGCTGGCCGTAGCCGCCCTGGGCGGGGTCCTGCCCGGGCGTCTGCTGCGGGCCCGTCTGCTGTGCCCGATAGCCGACGACCGTGGCCTCGGGGTCGTACTCCTGGGAAGGTCTGTCCGTGTTGTACCCGTGGCTCGAGGGCGGCGGTGGCGTTCCGTCCGACTCGTCCTGGGGGTACGGCGGCTGTCCGGTGCTCACCGTGTCACCTCGTTTCGAAGACGCATGCGCCGCATCTCAGTAGCACACGCTGATATCGCCAAAAGTAGCGACACGCGTATCAACAGTCACCTTTGCAGCGGCTGACCGCCAGCGTCAAGATCAGCCACCAATGTCGGCATTATGACTCAACGGCGATCAAGATGCAGCAGCATTCGCGTGTTTCCCAGCGTGTTCGGCTTGACGTGCTCCAGGTCGAGGAACTCGGCGACGCCCTCGTCGTACGACGCGAGGAGTTCCGCGTACACCTCGGGAGACACGGGAGTGCCCTGAATCTCGGTGAAACCGTGACGGGCGAAGAACTCCACGGCGAACGTGAGGCAGAAGACCCTGCGCACGCCGAGCCCGCGCGCGGCGTCGATGAGCTCGGCGACGATCCGGTGGCCGACGCCTCCGCCGCGCACCGCCGGGTCCACCGCGACGGTCCTGATCTCGGCGAGGTCCTCCCAGAGCACGTGCAACGCGCCGCAGCCGACGACCTCTCCGCCGATCTCCGCGACCCAGAACTCCTGGACGTCTTCGTACAGCGTGACCGTGCTCTTCTTCAGCAGGCGCGGCCCGACGCCCGAGTACGCGTCGACGAGGCGGCGGATCGTCCTGACGTCCGGGGTCCTAGCCCGGCGCACCACCACGCCCCGGGCGCCGGATCCGCTCGGCGTCTGCGCGGCGACCTGCTCCATGACCGGTCAGCCTAGTGCCGCGACCGACAAGGTTTGCCCCCGCGCGTGACCCGGGGATCGGCGAGGCCGGCTCCCATTTACGGTCAATCCCAAACGGCCCGTCCGACATCGCGCCTGACCGTCTGTAGCCACCGGGATACGGATCGGCGCCGGATCGGACCCCGGAACGCACGTCCCGCTCCGCATCGATTTTCCCTCCTGTCCGACCAGCACCTCAGAGGCCCACAAAGCACCACAAACCCAGGTAGACCAGCCCGTATCACTGATCGACTCGTGACCCGAGCGTGATCAGTTGGTTGTCAAACGTAGACGGGTTTGCGAGTTCTGGTTGAGCAACAACTCAGGGTGCACTAATGTCCAGCGACGATGCCGATCGTCGTGAGCACTCTCGACGATCGGGCGCCGAATCCTCGAAGCGCCGGTGTCCGAACCCTGTCGGGCGCCGGGTGCGGAGAGGAGCCGGGGACCCAATCCATGGGATCAGGATCGGTTCAGGTTCAGATCGTCCAGGGGTGAATCCGCAAGGTAGGGCTACTCCGGCCCGAACCCGTCAGCTAACCCGGCAGGCGCTCGGCAGTGCCCCGCCACACGGCCCGTCACGACGACGCCGGCCGGTGCGGGAGCACCTATGGGAGAGGAGCTCGGTTGCGCATGCGTGGAGGACGGCAGGCGGGCAGGCACGCCCGTCGCCGACGGCCCGGAGCCGGCCCGGCCGGTCCGGGTGCGATCCGGCGGTTCACCCTCGTCGGAGTCGCGCTCGCCGCGGTCACATTCGGCGCTCCGGTGGTCAGCGCGACCGCCGACCCGAAGCCGAGCCTCAAGGAGCTCGCCGCGGAGGTGGAAGACCTCTACAGCGAAATCGAGTCCCTCACCGAGCAGTACAACGGCGAGCGGGTACGCCTGAAGGCGGCCGAGCGGTCCGCCGAGCTCGCCAAGAAGAACCTCGCCAAGAGCGAGGCCGAGCTGGCGACCCGCCGGCAGAGGGCGAGCGCCCTCGCCCAGCACTCCTACATGACCAACGGGCTCGGCAACGCCCTGGTGCTCGTCAAGTCCACCGATCCGCGGCAGTACCTCGACCAGGCCTCCACGACGTACGCGCTGGAGTTACAGCAGAGCCAGGAGGTCGCCGAGGTCAGCAAGGCGATGGACGCCGCCGCCCGGGCCAAGTCCAGCGCCGCCGCCCGCCAGAGCGAGGTCAGGAAGCTGCTGAACGGCCTCGACTCGCGGCGCGACACGATCACGAAGCTGATCAAGAAGACCGAGAGCAGCCTCTACCGGCAGGTCTCGCGGGAGGTCGGCGCCGAGACGCGCAGGAGGATGTCCTTCCCGATCGTGGGCGGCGGCAAGGCCGCCCAGGCGGCGCGCTGGGCCCTCGCGCAGCAGTTGAAGCCGTACGTCTGGGGCGCGGAGGGACCGCGCTCGTTCGACTGCTCCGGCCTTGTCATGGCGGCCTACCAGTCCGTCGGCATCAGCCTGCCCCACTACACGGGCGACCAGTGGACGGCCGGCACCCACATCACCAAGGACCAGCTCCGCCCCGGCGACCTCGTGTTCTTCTACTCGGACCTGCACCACGTGGGTCTCTACATCGGCGGCGGCTACATGGTCCACGCGCCGCGCACCGGTGACGTCATCCACATCGCCAAGATCGCCGGGCGTCCGTTCGCGGGCGGGGTGCGCGTCGCCGACTGATCACCCGCCCGACCGTGCTCCGGCCGTGCCCGAGGGCGCGGCCGGACGAGTCCGGGACGTGGTCAGATGAGACGGCGGCGGGCGGCCCAGGCGACGGCCTCGATGGCGGTCGCCACGCCGATCCGGTCGCAGATGCAGCGCAGTCGCCGCCGCACCGTACGGCCGCTGACGTCGAGGCTACGGCCCACCCGGTCGGCGGTCACACCCTTCGCCAGCTCGGCGAGCAGCAGTAGGTCCTCCTCGGTGAGACCGGCACGCTCAAGGTCCGAGGCGAGATCCTCACCCCGGTAGACGACCTCCGGATACCCCATCGTCCGCCCTCCCCACGACGATGATGCGTCGGCCCACCCTCCAGGGACGGTAAACGCCTTTGCCGAAGGCCGTCAAGGTGCGGCGGCGGGCCGCCGGTCGTAGGCCTCCCTGGCGGCCTCCACGTCCTCCATGTGGATCTCCGCCCAGTTCTTGATCGCTTCGAGCAGCGGCATCAGGTCCTCGCCCAGGGGAGTGAGCCGATAGTCGACGCGTACCGGCGCGGAGTGGTTCGTCGCACCCGTTCGAGCGGGCGGCCGAGGCCCACGAACGGCTCGCCCGGGGCGGCGTGCGCGGACGCGTGGTGCTGACCCCCTGACCTCGCGCCGGCCACGAGGCCGGCGCGAGACCGCGAGGCCGGCGGTCAGGCGGTCAGGCGGTCAGGCGGTGCGGCCGGGGGCGAGCAGCTCGCGGATCCGG
>NZ_VYTZ01000033.1:0-8331 GCF_008728085.1 Microbispora cellulosiformans
TTGGGCGTCGGAGAGGCGTTCGACCAGGAGGAGGCCGACGCCTTCGGCCCAGCCGGTGCCGTCGGCGGTGGAGGAGAACGCCTTGCAGCGTCCGTCCGGCGCGAGCCCCCGCTGCCGCGAGAACTCGGTGAACCCGATCGGGCTCGCCATCACCGTCACCCCGCCCGCGAGCGCGAGATCGCATTCCCCCGTACGCAGAGCCTGGACGGCCAGGTGCAGGGCGACCAGCGACGACGAGCAGGCCGTGTCGACGGTCACCGCCGGGCCCTCGAAGCCGAAGGTGTAGGCGATCCGCCCCGACAGCACGCTGCCCAGGTTGCCGATCGCTAGATAGCCCTCCAGGTCCTCGGGCACCTCCGGCAGCCGTGACCCGTATGTACGGTCGGCCACCCCCGCGTACACCGCCGTACGGCTGCCCTTGAGGGTGGCGGGGTCGATGCCGGCGCGTTCGAGGGTTTCCCAGGCGACTTCGAGGAGGAGGCGTTGCTGGGGGTCGCTGGCGAGGGCTTCGCGGCGGGAGATGCCGAAGAAGGCGGCGTCGAATCCGGCGATGTCGTCGAGGAAGCCGCCGTGGCGGGTGTAGGAGGTGTGGGGCTGGTCGGGGTCGGGGTCGTAGAGCGCGTCGAGGTCCCAGCCGCGGTCGGTGGGAAACTCGGTGACGGCGTCGCGGCCCTCGGCGACCAGGTCCCACAGGTCCTCGGGGGAGGTCACCCCGCCGGGCAGGCGGCAGCCCATCCCCACGATCGCGATCGGCTCCCGCGACTTCGCCTCGATCTGCCGCAGCCGTTTCTCCGCCTGCTTGGTCTCCGCGATCGAACGCTTGAGATATTCGCGCAGCTTGTCGTCGTTCGCCATCAGGAATCAGCCCCTGTCCAGGAGGTCGAAGAGTTCGTCGTCGGTGGCGGAGTCGAGGTCGATCTCGTCGCCGGTGTCGTCGTCCGCGCCGAGCGGGGCGTCGAAGCGGGCCAGCAGCGCGCGCAGGCGGGAGACGACCTCGCCCCGGCCACCGGGTTCGGCGAGCAGGCTCGCCTCCAGCCGCCGCAGCGCGGTCAGCGGGTCCCCCGCCGGTTCGCCGTCCCGGTCCGCCTCTGCCTCCGCCAGCGCCGACAGGATGTAGTCGGTCACCGCGGCCGGCGAGGGATGATCGAAGATCAGCGTGGTCGGCAGGGGCAGCCCGGTGGCCGTACGGAGCCGGTTGCGCAGGTCCACGGCGGTCAGCGAGTCGAGCCCCAGCTCCCGGAACGCCCTGGCCGGCGGGATCTCCTCGCCGTCGGCGTGCCGCAGCACCGCCGCGACCTCCGTGCGGACGAGCCCGAGCACGGCCTCGCGGCGCTGCTCCGGGTCGAGCCCGGCGAACCGCGACGCGGGTTCGGGCGCCCGCCCCCCGGCCGCGCCGTCGTCCGCCGCGCCGCCCGCAGATGACGTGGCAGATGACGTACGCGAGGCGTCGAGCCAGAAGCGGGTGCGCTGGAAGGCGTAGGTCGGCAGGTCGACGCGGCGCGGATCGGCTCCGCGGAGGGCGACGGCCCAGTCGACCGGCACGCCCCGCACGAACGCCTCGGCGAGCGACACGAGGAACCGCTCCGGCCCGCCCTCGTCGCGCCGCAGCGTCCCTGTGACCAGCGCGGGCGCGACCGCGGCGGCGTCCAGGGTGTCCTCGATGCTCGACGCCAGCACCGGATGCGGGCTGATCTCCACGAACGCGGTGTGCCCACTGGCAGCCAGCGCGCGGGTCGCGGCCTCGAACCGCACGGGCCGCCGCAGGTTCGCGTACCAGTACTCGGCGTCGAGCTCCGCCTCCCCGGCCCACTCGCCGCTGACGGTCGACAGCATGGGCACGGTCAGCGCGCGGGGCGTGATCGGGGACAGCGCCTTCAGCAGCTCGTCGGAGATCAGCTCGACCTGGGCGGAGTGTGAGGCGTAGTCGACGGGGAGCCGCCGGTTGCGCACCCCCTCCGCGTCGAGCGCGGCCAGCAGCTCGCCCAGAGCGCTCACCTCGCCGGACACGACCACGCTGCCCGGCCCGTTGACGACCCCGACCGACAACCGGCCGTCCCAGGGCGCGATCCGGGCCTCGGCCTCCTCCAGTGGCAGGGCCACCGACGCCATGCCGCCGTCACCCGACAGGGTCCGGATGGCCTGGCTGCGCAGGGCCACCACGCGGGCGGCGTCGCGCAGCGACAGCCCGCCCGCCACCACGGCCGCGGCGATCTCCCCCTGCGAGTGGCCCACCACCGCGTCGGGACGGACCCCGTACGACTGCCAGAGCCCGGCGAGCGACACCATGACGGCCCACAGCACCGGCTGCACCACGTCGACCCGGTCGAGCCCCGGCGCGCCGGGGACGCCGCGTACGACGTCGAGCAGCGACCAGTCGACGAACTCGCTCAGGGCACGCTCGCACTCCGCGAGGCGCTCCGCGAACACGGGCGCCGTCTCCAGCAGCCCGGCGGCCATGCCGGGCCACTGCCCGCCCTGACCGGGGAAGACGAACACGACCTTCCCGGCGACGTCGGCCGTGCCGCGTACGACGTGGCCGGGCAGGGCGCCCTCGCGGGTGAGCGCGGCCAGTCCGGAGGTCAGCCCGGCCGTGTCCGGCGCGACCACGACGGCGCGCTCGCCCAGCAGCGTCCTGGCGGAGACGAGGGAGTGCGCCACGTCGACCGGGTCGAGGTCCGCCCGGCCGTCCAGGTACGTCGCGAGGCTGACGGCCTGGCCGCGCAGCGCCTCGGGCAGGTGCCCCGACAGCACCCACGGCACGGCGGGCGGTACGGCGGGCGGCGTGGCCGGCGTCCCGACCGGCTCCTCGGCGGCGGGGGGCTGCTCCAGGATCACGTGCGCGTTCGTGCCGCTCACCCCGAACGACGACACGCCCGCCCGCCTCGGGCCGCCGTCCTCCGGCCAGGGCCGCGCCTCGTCGAGGAGGCGTACCCCGCCGCTCGACCAGTCCACATGCGGGCTCGGCTCTTCGACGTGCAGGGTCTTCGGCAGCACTCCGGCGCGCATCGCCATGATCATCTTGATCACGCCGGCGCCGCCCGCCGCGGCCTGGGTGTGCGCGATGTTCGACTTGAGCGAGCCCAGCCACAGCGGCCGGTCCGCCGGTCGGTCCTGCCCGTACGTCGCCAGCAGCGCCTGCGCCTCGATCGGGTCGCCGAGCGTCGTGCCGGTGCCGTGTGCCTCGACCACGTCCACCTCGCCGGTCGTCAGCCCGGCGTTGGCGAGAGCCTGCCGGATGACCCGCTGCTGCGACGGGCCGCTCGGGGCGGTCAGGCCGTTGGACGCGCCGTCCTGGTTGACGGCCGAGCCGCGGACCACCGCGAGCACCGGGTGATTGTTCCTGCGCGCGTCCGACAGCCGTTCGAGGAGCAGCAGGGCGACGCCCTCGCCCCAGCCGGTGCCGTCCGCCGAGGAGGAGAACGCCTTGCACCGCCCGTCCACCGCCAGGGCGCGCTGCCGCGAGAACTCGACGAACGTGGCGGGCGACGACATCACGGCGACGCCACCCGCCAGCGCCAGGTCCGACTCACCCGTACGCAGCGACTGCGCGGCGAGGTGCAGCGCGACCAGCGACGACGAGCAGGCCGTGTCGACGGTCACCGCCGGGCCCTCGAAGCCGAACGTGTACGCCACGCGGCCCGAGGCGATGCTGCCCGCGCTGCCGTTGACGAGGTAGCCCTCCAGGTCACCCGGGATCTCCTGCAGCCGGGGCGCGTAGTCGTGGTACATGACCCCCGCGAAGACCCCGGTGCGGCTGCCCCTGAGCCGCCGGGGGTCGATCCCGGCCCGTTCGAAGGCCTCCCACGCCACTTCGAGCAGCAGTCGCTGCTGCGGGTCCGTCGCGAGCGCCTCGCGGGGCGAGATGCCGAAGAAGGCGGCGTCGAAGTCGGCGACGTCCCGCAGGAACCCGCCGTGCCGGGTGTAGGAGGTGCCGAGGTGGTCCGGATCGGGGTCGTAGAGCCGTTCGAGGTCCCAGCCCCGGTCGGCGGGGAACTCCGACACCGCGTCCCCGCCGCGTTCCACCAGCCGCCACAGCGCCTCCGGCGACTCGATGCCGCCCGGCAGCCGGCAGGCCATCCCGACGATGACGATCGGATCGTCCGCGAGCGACCCGGTTGCGGTCGTCTCGGCCCGCACCGGCGCCTTCTCCGCCCGGCCGCCCCCGCCGAGCAGGCCGTCCAGCAGATCGGCGATGCCCTGGGGGGTGGGGTGGTCGAAGGTGAGGGTGGCGGGGAGTCGGAGGGTGGTTGTGGTGGTGAGGCGGTTGCGGAGTTCGACGGCGGTGAGGGAGTCGAGGCCGAGTTCGATGAGGGGGCGGTCGGGGGGGATGGTGTGGGGGTGGGGGTGGCTGAGGACGGTGGCGACTTCGGTGCGGACCAGGTCGAGCAGGGCCGCGCTCCGCCGTTCGGCGGTCAGCGCGGCGAGTCGCGTCGCGAGGGAGCCGTCCTGCCCGGCGGCCGCCCGTACCGCTCGGCGGCGCGGGGAGATCAGGCGGCGGAGCAGGGGCGGCGGCGCGTCGGTCGTCGTGTTCAGGCGCGCCGGTACGAGCACCGGCGGCTGCGCGGCCGCGCCGAAGACCACCGCGTCGAACAGGGCCAGGGCGTGGTCCGTTTCCAGCGGACGCAGGCCGAGCCTGGCCAGGCGCCTGTGGTCGTTCTGACCCAGGCCGGCGGTGAGGGTGCTGGTGTGGGCCCACAGTCCCCAGGCGAGGCTGGTGGCGGGGAGGCGTTGGGTGTGGCGGTGGTGGGCGAGGGCGTCGTGGAAGGTGTTGGCGGCGGCGTAGTTGGCTTGGGCGGCTCCGCCGAGTAGGCCGCTGATGGAGGAGAACAGGATGAAGGCGGCGGGGTTGTGGTGGCGGGTGTGGTGGTGCAGGTGGGTGGCGCCGTCGATTTTGGGGGCGAGGACGGGGTGCAGGTGGTGGTTGGGGGTGAGGGTGTGGAGCGGGGTGTCGTGGGTGATGCCGGCGGCATGGATGACGGCGGTGAGCGGGTGGTCCGCGGGGATGGACGCGATGAGGGCTTCGACGGCGTGGGGGTCGGTGATGTCGGCGGCGGTGACGGTGACGTGGGCGCCTGCGGTGGTGAGGTCGCGGATGAGGGTGTCGGCGCCGGGGGTGTGGTGGCCGCGCCGGCCGGTGAGGTGGAGGTGGCGGATGCCGTGGGTGGTGGCGAGGTGGCGGGCGAGCAGGGCGCCGATGCCGGTGAGGCCGCCGGTGATCAGGACGGTCCCGTCGGGGTCCCACCCGCGCGGCTGAACCTCTTCGGCTTTGTGTTGCGTGGTGTGTGCGATCAGGCGGGGGGTGAGCAGGGTGCCGTCGCGGAGCGCGGTGTGGGGTTCGTCGTGGTGGCAGGCGGTGGCGGCGGCTTGGGGAAGCAGGCCGGCAGTCTCGTGGTGGTGGTCGATGAGGTGGATGCGGCCGGGGTGTTCGGTCTGGGCGGAGCGGATCAGCCCCCAGACGGGTGCGGTGACCAGGTCGATGGGCTGTTGGCTGGTGGTGGCGACGGCGTTGTGGGTCAGGACGAGCAGCCGGGTGCCGCTGAGGCGGTCGTCGGCCAGGAAGGTCTGCAGGGCGGCCAGGGTGTGTTCGGCCACCGCATGCGCCGCCGCCACCGGGTTCTCGCCCGTCCTGCTGTTGCTGCCGGTGGCGTGGGTGGCCTGCTCCGGCTCGACGTGCGCGGCGTTGTCGGCGCCGGTCGTGCCGTTGCGGGCGTTGCCGTTCCCGGTGGCGTGGTGGGGGGTGATCGGGAGGACAATCACATCGGGGGCGGGTTCGGCGGCGTCGATGGCGTCGGTGAGGGCGGTCAGGTCGTCGTAGTAGGAGGTGGTGACGGTCCGGCGGAGGGTGTCGTGGAGTTCCCGGTCGCCGAGGACGGCCCAGGCCTCGTCTGCCGCCGGCTGGAGTTCGAGGGGTGACCACTCGACCCGGAACAGACTGCTGTCAGGAGTGGATCCGGACGTGACCAGCTGCTCGCTGGAGACGAGCCGAGTGGTGAGAGTGTCGATCGTGGCGACCGGTGCGCCGGTGGGGTCGGCCACATGGAGTGACAGCGATCCGGCGTCGCCGAGTGTGACGCGTACCCGCAGGTCGGTGGCACCGGTGGCGTGCAGCCGCACCCCGCTCCAGGCGAACGGCAGGTTGCTGTGGCCGTTCGGCGTGCCGTCCAGCCAGTGCAGCGCGGCCCCGTGCAACGCCGCGTCGAGCAGCGCCGGGTGGATGCCGTAGTCCGTCACGTCATCCCGTTCGTCCTCGGGGAGGGCGACCTCGGCGAACAGTTCGTCGCCGCGCCGCCAGGCGGCGCGCAGCCCTCGAAACGCCGGGCCGTATCCGAGACCTGCCTCGTACAACCGGTCGTACGCCGTGCCGAGGTCCACCTGTACGGCGTCCTCCGGCGGCCAGGCGGTGAGGTCGAAGCCGGGTTCGGTGTCGTCCCTGGCCAGTACGGCGGTCGCGTGGCGGGTCCAGTCTCCGGTGTCGCCCTCCGGCCGGGAGAAGATCTCCAGGCTGGGCCGGTCGGAGCCGGTGACGATGATCTGCACCTGTACGCCGCCGCTCTCCGGAAGGGCGAGTGGGGCGTGGAGGACGAGTTCGTCGATGGTGGTGTGGCCGGTGTGGTCGGCGGCGTGGAGGGCGAGGTCGAGGTAGGCGGTGCCGGGGAGGATGGGGGTGTCGAAGACGGTGTGGTCGGTGAGCCAGGGGTGGGTGGTGAGGGAGAGGGTGCCGGTGTAGACGGTGGTGTCGTGGTGGGCGAGGGTGAGGGCGGCGCCGAGCAGGGGGTGGGCGGTGGTGGTGAGGCCGAGGTTCGCGGGGTCGGTCTGGCGGGGTGGTGGGGTGAGCCAGAGGCGTTCGTGCTGGAAGGCGTAGGTGGGCAGGTCGACGGTGGTGGCGGGGCCGTTGACTGTGGCCCAGTCGACGGGGGTGCCGTGGGTGTGGGCGTGGGCGGCGGCGGTGAGGGCGGTGGGGGGTTCGGGCCGGTCCCGGCGTAACACGGGAACGGCGAGGATGCCCTGTTCGCTGTCGAGGGTCTCGCGGATGAGGCCGGTGAGGATGCCGTCGGGGCCGATCTCAAGGAACGTCCGCACTCCCTCGCCCGGCTCCGGGCCTTCGTGCAGTCGCTGTACGACGTCGGCGAAGCGGACGGGGTTGCGCAGGTGGCGGGCCCAGTAGGCGGGGTTGGTGAGGTCGGTGGGGGTGGCGGTGGTGCCGGTGAGGTCGGAGACGAAGGGGGTGACCGGTCCGGTGGGCGGGGTGAGGGACAGTGCGGCCACGGCTTGTTCGAACTCGTCGAGGATCGGGTCCATGTGGGGGGAGTGGAAGGCGTGGCTGACGGTCAGTGCCCGGACCTTGTGCCCCTGCTGCCGGAAGTGCTCGGTGAGGTGGGTGACGGGGTCGTGGTCGCCGCTGATGACGGTGGAGGTGGGGGTGTTGGCGGCGGCGATGGTGACTCTGCCCTTGTAGGCGGCGATTTCGCGGGTGATGTGTGCTTCGGTGGCGTTGATGGCGGTCATGGCGCCGCCGGGTGGGGCGGTGTGCATGAGGCGGGCGCGGGCGGCGACGAGGGCGGCGGCGTCGGGGAGGGTGAGGATGCCGGCGGTGTGGGCGGCGGCGATGGCGCCGATGGAGTGCCCGGCCACGGCGTGGGGGGTGATGCCCCACCTGGTGAGGAGGTGGGTGAGGGCGGTCTGGAGGGCGAACAGGGCGGGCTGGGTGTAGAGGGTCTGGTCCAGCAAGGCCGGGTCGGCGTCGCCGAGCAACACTTCGCGTAGTGGTACGGGTGTGTGCCGGGCCAGGTGCTGGTCGAGCAGGTTGATGGCCTGGTCGTAGGCGGTGGCGAAGGCGGGGTGGGCGGCGTGCAGGCCGCGTCCCATGCCGGGGCGTTGGCTGCCTTGCCCGGTGTAGACGAAGGCGACCTTGGCGGGCCGGGCGATCCCGGTCACGATCCCGCCGGCGGATGTGCCGTCGGCGAGGGCGCGGGTGCGGTCGAGGAGTTCTTGTCGTGTGGTGCCGGTGATGACGGCGCGGTGGTCGAACCGGGCGCGGGTGGTGGCCAGGGAGTGCGCGACGTCGGCCGCACCCAGGGTGGGGTGACGGTCCAGGTGGTCGGCCAGCCGGGCGGCCTGGGCACGCAGCGCCTCGGGCGACCGCGCCGAGACCACCCACCCCACGGCCGGCGACGGACGGGCCTGGGGTGACTCGAGCTCGGCCTGGTCGGGGGCTTGTTCGATGATGACGTGGGCGTTGGTGCCGCTGACGCCGAAGGCGGAGACGGCGGCGCGGCGGGGGCGTGCGTGGTCGGGCCAGGGTTGGGGGTGGGTGAGGAGTTGGAGGTTGCC
>NZ_VYTZ01000034.1:0-7501 GCF_008728085.1 Microbispora cellulosiformans
CGACCGCTCCATCACCACCCCGACCCGAACACCCCGGCCCACCCCCCGAGCCAGCAACCCACACGCCACCCGATCCGAAACCCGAGCCAACTCCGCGTAGGTCCACACCACCCCACCGTCGGGCAGCGCATCCGACACCGCCTCCGACACGGCCACCGCGTCCGGAGTCCGCCCTGCCTGCGCCCCGAACAGCTCCACCAGCGAACCCGCACCCACCACACGCGCCGTGTCGTTCCACTCCTCCACCACCACCCGCCGCTCGGCCTCGCCCAGGACGTCGAGCTGGGCGATCCTGGCTCCGGGATCGGCCGCCATCTGGTCGAGCAGCCGCAGCATGCGGTCCATGAGCGCCTGGGCGCTGCTCTCGTCGAAGAAGTCCGGACGGTAGGTCAGCCGCATCTTCAGCCCGCCGAGCGAGCCGGCGACCAGGCCCAGGGGATAGTTGATCGACTCCCGGAGCCCGTTCTCGGTGAACTTCAGCCCTCCCGGCCCCGCCGGACGCGAGGCGCCGTCGGCGGGCGGCTTGTTGCCGCCGGAGCCGGAGGGGAAGTTCTCGAAGGCCAGCGCGGTGTCGAAGGTCGCGCCCGGCCCCGCCAGCCGCTGGATGTCGCTGGGACTCAGATATTGGGCGTCCATCAACGCCGACTGCTGTGCCTGGAGCCGGGTCAGCGTCTCCGCGACCGTACGCGAGGGATCGAGCGGGACGCGTACCGGAATGGTGTTGATGAACAGGCCGAGCATGCTCTCCACGCCGGGCAGGTCCATCGGACGGCCGGCCACGACGGAGCCGAAGACGACGTCGCGCCGGCCGGTCAGCTTGCCCAGCAGCACCGCCCACGCGGTCTGCACCACCGTGTTCAGCGTCACGCCGTGGGAGCGGGTCAGTTCCTGCAGCGCCTGGTCCAGCTCGGCGCTCGCCTCCCCGGTCAGGCTGTCGCAGTGGCCGGGGGTGGCGTCGCGCGCCGCCGGGGCGACCAGCGTCGGCCCCTCCACGTCGCTCAGCGCCTGCCGCCACGCCTCCCTGGCCGCGTCCTTGTCCTGGCGGGCGAGCCACTCCAGGTAGTGCCGGTACGGGGTCACCGGAGGCAGTCCCTCGGCCGTGCCGCCCGCCTCGTACGACCGCCACAGCTCGCCCATGAGGATCGGCAGCGACCAGCCGTCGACCAGGATGTGGTGGAGTGTGACCATCATCCGGTATCGGCTGGGGGCCACCTTCGCCAGGAGCACCTTCAGCAGCGGCGGCACCGCCAGGTCGAACCGCTCGGCCCGCTCCTCGATGCCGATCCGCTCCGACTCGGCCCACGCCTCGTCCTCGGGCAGCTCCGACAGGTCCACCTCGCGCCACGGCAGGGTCACCCGCCTCATGATCAGCTGTACGGGGGCTCCCGAGCTGCGGCTGCGGAACCCGGCGCGCAGGCTCTCGTGGCGGTCGAGCAGGGCCTGCCAGGACGCCCGCAGCCGCGCCGCGTCCAGCTCGCCCTCCAACCCGATGATCATCTGCTCGACGTACACGTCGGCGTTCTGCTCGTCGAACAGGGAGTGGAAGAGCATGCCCTCCTGGAGAGGGGACAGCGGCCACACTCCCGCAAGCGCGGATTCCTTCATGTCATTCCCCTTCCGCAAGCTCCGCCGCGGCGGCTTCGAACTCGTCCAGGTCGCCTTGGCTGATCTCCACCAGGGGGAAGTCGGAGGGCGTGTGACCCCCGCTGCCGCCGGCGGAGGCATGAGCGGCGAGGCCGGCCAGCATCCCGGCCCAGCCCTCCGCCAGGGCGCGTACGGCCGTCTCCGGCATGAGCTCCGCCGGCCACAGCATGACCAGCGAGAGCTGGGGACCCTCCGGCAGGTCGTGGACCACCCCCATGACCTCCAAGGGGTGCATGACGGGGATGTCCTTGTTGGCATCGCCGCCGCCCTCGGTGGTCGTCTGCCAGTCCCTCAGCCGGGGTGGTCCTCCGCGGCCTCCCCGGGCTTCCCGGGCTTCCCGGGCTTCAGGGCCTTCCCGGCGCTCGCCGCCCGCCGGGTCGTCGGTCGCGGACCCGGCCGCCGACCTGCCCAGGTAGTTGAAGCCGATCTGCGGCCTCGGAAGCGAGGCGAGCTCGGCGGTGGTCTCGTCGTTGAGATAGCGGAGGAGGCCGAATCCCAGGCCGTCTCCGGGGACTGCCCGCAGCTGCTCCTTGACCCGCTTGACCGCCCGGTCCGCGGCAGGGCCGCCCGCCCGCAGATCGGTGTGGTCGGCCGCGCCGACGTCGAGCCGTACGGGATGGCTGTCGGTGAACCAGCCCACCGTGCGGGAGAGCTCCAGACCGTCGGCCAGGGGGACGCGGCCGTGGCCCTCCAGATCGAGCAGGACGCCGGTCGTGGTCTCGCCGCGCTCGCGCCGCCATTCGGCGACGGCCGCCGCGAGACCGGTCAGCAGCACGTCCTCGACCCCCGCGTGGAACGCGGCGGGAACGGTGGTAAGCAGCGCCGAGGTGACGTCGACCGGCACCTTCACCGCCAGCTCGCGCACCGCCGCGCCGACGTCCCTGCCGGCATCCACCGGCCGGGAGGTGAACGATGGGTCGGGACTCCGCAGGAGCCCCACCCATTCAGGTGTTTCAGCCACCCGTTCGGGAGTGACGGCCTGTGCGGCCAGCGCCCGCGCCCAGTGCCGGAACGAGGTCGGCACCGGCTGGAGCGCGACCTCCCTGCCCGCGGCCAGCGACATGTACGCCTCGGCCAGGTCCGGCGCCAGGATCCGCCAGGAGACCCCGTCGACCACCAGGTGGTTGATGGTGACCAGGAGACGTCCCTGCACGTCCGGTCCCGCGTCGAACCAGACGAACTGGGCCATCACCCCCGCCTGCGGATCCAGTCGTGCGGCCGCCGCCCGGGTCTGCTCGTCCACCGCCTCGCGCAGCGCGTCACCGTCGAGTCCGCGTACGTCGGCCCGGTGCAGCCAATCGGCCGCCGCAGCCGTCTCCGGCACCACCAGACGCGGTTTCGGCTCGGCCTCCAGCCGGGCGCGCAGCACGTCGTGGTGGTCCACCAGCGCCTGAACCGCGTTCGCCAGCGTGCCGAAGTCGAGATCGGCCGGTGTGACGATCATCGTCGACTGCGCGGCCTGGCCGATCCGGTCCGTTCCCGCCCGGTCCAGGATCTCGTGCATCACCGGCGTCAGCGGGATCTCTCCGACGCCCGGCTCGCCGCCGCCCACCGGAGCGGCCTGGTCGGCCGTACGGACGACAGTGGCGAGCGCGGCCGGGGTCTGGTTCTCGAAGACCTGACGCGCGGTGATGATCAGTCCGGCGCGGCGGGCGGCGGCGACCAGCAGCATCGACATGATGGAGTCGCCGCCCAGCTCGAAGAACGACGCCTCCGCGCCGACCTGCTCCACGCCCAGAACCTCGGCGAACAGTCCGCAGAGGATCTCTTCCATCGGGGTTTCCGCGGCCCGCCCCGCATCGGGCAGATCAGGCGCCGGTAGGGCAGCCCGGTCCAGCTTGCCGTTGACCGTCAGCGGAATCGCCTCGATTTGAACGACCAGCGGAACCATGTAATCCGGCAACCGCGACGCCGCGAACTCCCGCAACGCCGCGATATCCACCCGCGCGGCGACCGCCCCGCCATCGGCCGGGCTCGCGGCGTCCGGACCGGTGACATCCATGCCCGTCCCGCTCGGGGAACCCTCCTCGCCCAGCGCGCCGGAGCCTGCGACGTCTGGGCTGGCAGCACCCGAACTCGCAGTACCCGCGCTCGCGGTGGCCGGGCTGATGACGGTGGGGGCTTGTGCGTCCGGGTTCAGGGCGGGGACGACGTAGGCGACCAGGCGTTTGTCTCCGGGGCGGTCCTCGCGAACGATGACGGCGACCTGGGTCACGGACTCGTGGCTCGCGAGGACGGCTTCGACCTCTCCGGGTTCGATACGGAACCCGCGGATCTTCACCTGCTCATCCGCGCGGCCGACGAATGCCAACTGGCCGTCGTTGAGCCAGCGGGCCAGGTCGCCGCTGCGGTACATCCGCACCCCGTCCGCGAACGGGCAGGCGACGAACCGCTCGCCAGTCATCCCCGGACGGCCCACATACCCCCGGGCCAGACCCGCGCCGGCGATGTACAGCTCCCCGGTCACCCCGGGCGGGACCGGCTGGAGGAAGTCGTCCAGCACGAACACGGCGGTGTTGGGGAGCGGCGCACCGATCGCCGGGTCCTGCTCCACCGGAGTCGCTATCGGGCTTGCGGTGGTGATCACACTGGCCTCGGTCGGGCCGTAGGTGTTCCACACCTCCGCCCCCGACCCCACCCACCTCGCCGCTAGGCGGGCGCTCAACCGCTCGGCACCCAGCACCCACCGACGCACCCCCGGCACGGCCTCCGGGTCCAGCACACTCAGCAGAGACGGCACCACACTCGCCACCTCGACACCCGCCGCGCCGATCATGCGGGCGAGCGCCTCCGGTTCGGCCCGCTCGGCCTCCGTCGCGATCGCCAGCGTTCCCCCCGCCGCCAAAGTGACGGCGACATCCAGCACGGCGGCGTCGAACCCGAAGGAGGCGAACTGCAACGCCGTCACCCCCGGGCCCACGTCGAGGGCCGGCCGCATCGCATGCGCGAGGTTCGCCACCCCGGCATGCGGCACCGCCACCCCCTTCGGCCGCCCCGTCGACCCCGAGGTGTAAATCACATACGCCAACCCCGACGCCTCGACAGCCACATCGAAACGCTCCGCCGATTGCGCATCGATACGCTCAGCCGTGCGCTCGTCATCCAGCACGACCACACGCAACCCACCCGCACCTGTGAGGGTTTCGGCAGCTGCGCTGTTCGCACCCACGCTGGCGGTCGCACTTGCACCCGTCTCCGCATTGGCGTCGGTGCCGGTCTCGGGCGTTGTGATGCCGGACAGGGTGGCGGTGGTGCCGATGACGACCTGGGCGGCGCTGTCGGCCAGGATGAATCCGATCCGGTCGGCGGGGTAAGCGGGGTCGATCGGCACGTATCCCGCCCCGGCCTTCCAGGCCGCCAGGATCGACACGACCAACTGAACCCCGCGCGGCAGCACCAGCCCCACCCGGGACTCCGCGCCAACCCCCAACTCGCGCAGGTAGGAGGCGAGCTGGTTGGCGGCGTCCTCCACCTCCCGGTAGGAGACGCCGTTTCCGTCGCACCAGACCGCCACCGCATCCGGTGCGCGATCGGCCTGCTCCTCGAACCGGTCCAGCACCGTCCCGACCACCACCGGGGTGGCGGTGGCGTTCCACTCCTCCACCACCGACCGCCGCTCGGACTCCTCCAGCACATCGACCTGGCTGAGCCGCAGCGACGAGTCGGAGGCGACCTGCTCCAGCACGCGCACCAACCGCCGCGCGAGCGCCTGAGCAGTGGACTCGTCGAACAGATCGGCGGCGTACAGGACACCGCCGCCCAGCCCGGCCGGAGCCCCGGCCTCGTCCCGGCGCTCCACCAGCGTCACCGACAGATCGAACCGGGCGACTTCTTCGGAAGAGGGCTGTGCCGAGGACACCTGGAGAGCCGGCAGGTTCCACGTGGGCGGTGTGGCGTTCTGCACGGCCAGCATGATCTGGAAGAGCGGGTTCCGGGACAGGGAACGAGTGGGGTTGAGCTCGTCCACGAGGCGTTCGAAGGGGACGTCCTGGTGGGCGTAGGCGGCCAGGTCGGTCTCGCGCACCCGCGCCAGCACGTCTTCGAACGACGGGTCGCCGGACAGGTCGGCGCGAAGGACGAGGGTGTTGACGAAGAACCCGGCCAGATCCTCCAGCGCCGCGTCCCCGCGACCGGCGATCGCCGTACCGATCGGGATGTCGGTCCCCGCGCCCACCTTCGCCAGCAGCACCGCCAGCGCCGCGTGCGCCACCATGAACATCGTCGCGTTACCGCCCTGCGCCAGCTCCACCAGCCGGGCGTGGGTCTCCGCGTCCACCTCCAGATGCACGTTGCCGCCGCGGAACGACGACGCCGCCGGACGCGGCCGATCGGCCGGAAGCGCCAGCTCCTCCGGCGCGCCTTCCAAGGCCTGACGCCAGTAACCGAGCTGGCCGCTGATCAGGCTGCCCGGATCGTCCAGGTCGCCCAGGACCTCTCGCTGCCACAGCGCGTAGTCCGCGTACTGCACCGGCAGCGGCCGCCACTCCGGCGCGCGTCCCTCGCGACGGGCCGCGTACGCCGTGCTCAGGTCCCGGCCCAGCACCCCCATCGACCAGCCGTCCACCGCGATGTGATGTGCCACGATCAGCAGCACATACTCCGAAGGACCCGTCACCAGCAGCCGCACCCGCCAGGGCAGCTCGACGCTCAAGTCGAAGCCGCGGCTTGATTGGGCGGCCAGCACCTCCCCGGCCTGATCGGAGGTGGTCTCGACAACCACCAGCGGTGGCCTGCCGGCCGGCCCGTCCAGGATGTGCTGGCGGGGTACGCCATCGGTCTCGGGGAAGATCGTGCGCAGGCTCTCGTGGCGGTCGGCGACGTCACCGACGGCCGCCTCCAGGGCCGTTATGTCCAGATCACCCGACAGGCGCAGGGCCAGTGGCAGGTTGTAGTTCGCACCTCCGCCGACTTCCTCCAGCCGGCTGAGGAACCACATCCGCTGCTGGGCGTACGACAGCGGCAGCGCCTCCGGCCGTGGCATCGGCGTCAACGCCCGACGGGTCTCACCCGAGCCGTCGATGAGCCGGGCCACTCCGGCGACGGTCGGCTCGGCGAACAGCCCGCGGATGCTGACCTCGGCGTTCAGCACCGACCGGATTCGGGCCAGCAGCCGCATGGCCCGCAGGGAGTCGCCGCCGAGGTCGAAGAAGGAGGCGTCCGTGCCGATCTCCTCCACCCCGAGGATCTCGGCGAACAGCCCGCAGAGCACCTCTTCGGTGGGAGTGGCCGGGGCACGACCGCCGGCCGACCCGGCCAGACCGGCCAGGTCCGGCGCGGGCAACGCGGCCCGGTCCACCTTCCCGTTCGCCGTGACCGGCAGCCGCTCCAGCACCACCACCGCCGACGGCACCATGTACTCCGGCAACCGCGCGGCGACATGGTCCCGCACCCCAGCCGTATCCACGCTGCCGCCGCTGCCACTGCCGCTCCTGCTGTTCCCACCCCCGCCGCCTCCACCGCTCACGACGAGGCCGCTGCCGTCGCCGCTTGCACGGCTTTCGGCGGTGTCGTCTCTGGCGGCAGTGCCGATCCCTCCGGCATCGTCGCTGCTCCCGGCAGAGTCGCCACTGCCGACGGCGCCGCTGCTTCCGACGGCGCCGCTGCTTCCGACGGTGCCGCTGCCGTCGCTGGTGTCGCCGCTTTCGATGGTGTTTTCGGTGGTGGGGACGATGTAGGCGATTAGGCGCTTGTCGCCCGGGCGGTCCTCGCGGGCGACCACCACGGCCTGTGCGACGGATTCATGGCTCGCCAGGACGGCTTCGATCTCGCCGGGTTCGATGCGGAACCCGCGGATCTTCACCTGCTCATCGGCCCGGCCCGCGAAGACCAGCTGCCCGTCACCCCGCCAACGGGCCAG
>NZ_VYTZ01000035.1:0-4020 GCF_008728085.1 Microbispora cellulosiformans
CCGCGCTGTCCTCGGTCGTGTCGACCGCGAAGTTGTTGTCCTGACCGAGCTTCTGCACCGCCGCGATCCCCTCGGGGATCGAGTCGTGCCGGAACCCGGTCGTCTTCGAGAAGACGAGCACCTTGAAGTCGGGCGCCGCCGCGGCCGCCGTCGTGGCGGCCTGGGCGCTCACCGGCGCCGCGAGGAGGGTGATTACGGGAGCGGCGAGGGCGATGGCCGTCGTCGCCGCGGTGAGACGTTTCGGACGTCGTCCGCTGGTTGGCAGGGTCGCGTTGAGCGACCTGGCCCACGTTCGAGAACGTGGAAACATGGAGGACCCTTTCCTGACTGGGGGGAAGGTCAGGCAAGGCGCGCGCCGCCGCGCTTGTTGCCACTTGGTTTGTAGTGGATATTCCGGGGTGTTTCGGGGTGCTGGAAGGTGCCGTTCCAGGTCTGTGGGGCCGTCAGTGAACTGCCGGCCGGGGTAATGAATCGAGGATCGAGGTGGGGTCGTTGATGATCTGGTCGACCACCATGCTCGCGGCGCCGCGGGACGCGGCGCCGAAGCCGAGCGTGGAGGCGACGAACCGGCACTGGGCGCCGGAGCCGGCCACCACCAGCCGGTTCAGCTGGTCCTGCGCGTGGGGCAGGAGCCACTGAGCCAGCGAGGCGAAGTAGCCTCCGATCACGATCACGCGGGGGTTGAACAGGTTGGCCAGGATCGAGCCGCCGAGCCCGAGCCATTGACCGACCTGCGCGACCGCCTGCGTCATGCGCCGGTCGCCGGAGGACAGGCCCCGGGCGATGTCGGCCACGCGCTCGTCGGGGTCGGGCACCGGCATCCCGGGCAGCCCGTACGCCTGCTCGGGCATGGCCGCGCGGACCAGTGCGGCCAGCCCGACCTTGGTCTCCCAGCATCCGACGCGGCCGCAGCCGCACTGGTCGCCGTTCGGGTCGACCCGCAGGTGCCCGACCTCGCCGGAGTAGCCGTCCGCTCCGCACAGGAGCCTGCCGCCCGAGATGATGCCACCGCCGACGCCGACCTCTCCGGTGAGATAGACCAGGTCGGGTGTGCCCGCGGCGACGCCCGAGGTGAACTCGGCCAGCGCGGAGAGGTTGGCGTCGTTGTCCACCCTCACCGGCACGTCCAGCGGCCTGAGCATGGAGGTCAGTTCGTCCGCCAGCGGCAGGTCGTGCCAGTAGAGATTCGGTGCGAGCGTCACCACGCCGCGCGTGACGTCCACGAGGCCGGGGACGGCCACCGCGACGCCGGCGGGGACGGCACGGGCACGTTCCATCGCTTCCGCTGCCTCTTTCGCGACGAGCCCGAGGCGGCGGACCGCTCTGTCGGTGCCGCTGCCCATCGCGTCGAAGGCCACGCGGCGCTCGACCAGCACCCGGCCGCTGAGGTCGGTGCCGTGGACCGCGATGTAGTCGACATTGATCTCCAGTCCGAGGGCGCCCACGTGTGCGCCGTGCAGCGCCACGGCCCTTCTTGGCCGTCCGATCGCGCCCACGTGCTCGACACCGACCTCCCGCACCAGCCGCCGTTCGAGCAGCTCGGCCATGAGGTTGGAGACGGTGGCCCGGTGGAGCCCGGTCGCGTCGGCGATGTCGGCGCGGGAAAGGGAGTCGTGGTCGCGCAGCTCGCGCAGCACCAGCGAGAGATTCGCCCTGCGCAGGGCCGCGGGGCCCGCCGCGGGCGACGTCGCGCCGCCCGGGGTGCGGAGGAGGTTCGGCTCGTACGTCACCTGACCCTCACCCGCCCTTTGTTTGTCTCTGAGATCAATTAATCAGCGTTGTAACACGAGGATGTCCGGACCTGCACCCATCTGTCGAGTAACGAGTTGGCATCGTCGGACCAGCCGCAGCTCAACGGCCATATGACCTGGGGGTTACCGGACTGTTACGGAATCTGCAACCGGTTTCAGTCTTGCGCCTGCCGGAAGTCACTGGCATTAATTCGGCGAGCCACACGAACTAATTGAGGGAGAGGCGTGGACCGAAGCAGGGCCGACGGCCGTACGGGCGACTCGCTGAGTCGCGGCCTGTCAGCGGGGGTTCCCGCTGACCAGGCCACCGTGCGCCGTTCCAACCTCGCTCTGGTGCTGCGTCACGTGAGCGCCTCGGGCCCGTGCTCCCGGTCGGCCGTCGCACTCGCGACCGGGCTGAACAAGACCACCGTCACCAGCCTGGTCAGCGAGTTGCAGGCACGCGGGCTGGTGATGGAGACGGGGCCGCAGCACGCGGGCTCCGTCGGCCGCCCGAGCGTCGCGCTCGCCCTCGACGGTTCGCGGGTCGGCGCCCTGGGCGTGGAGGTCAACGTCGACTACATCGCCGCCATCGCCACCGATCTGGCCGGCCGGGTGCTCGTGGACCGACGCGTCGGCTTCGACGCGATGGGGTCCAGCCCGGAGCGCTCCCTCGACGAACTGGCCCTCGTGGTCGAGAAGACTTTGGCCGACCTCGACCGGCTCGGGGTGACGCCCGCGGGGGTCACCGTGGCCATCCCGGGACTGATCGACACGATCACCGGTACCGTCGTCGTGGCGCCGAACCTCGGCTGGCACGGAGTGGCGGTGGCGGAGCGGCTGTCCCAGGCCGGCATCCGCCCGGACATCCCCATCGTTGTGGACAACGACGCCAATCTCGCCGCGCTGGCCGAATACACCTCCGGCTCCGAGGCGGGCACGTCCGACCTTGTTTACCTCACCGGCGAGGTGGGGGTCGGAGGCGGTGTGATCTCCGGCGGGCGACTGCTGGGCGGAGCGGACGGATTCGCCGGGGAGGTCGGCCACATCCTGGTCGATCCCGCCGGTGAGCCCTGCCGCTGCGGCCGCGTCGGCTGCTGGGAGACCAAGGTCGGACTGGCCGCGCTGGTGCGCATGGCCACCCCCGACCGGGCGTACGGCATGGGCCGGCAGGTCGTCCGTGATCCGGAGGAGCGGCTGGCCGAGATCGAGCAGCGGCGGGCGGAAGGCGACCCGAGAGTCGACGCCGCCATCGTGGAAGTGGGCCGGTGGCTCGGGCTCGGGGCGTCGGTGCTGGTCAACCTGTTCAATCCACGAGTGATCGTGCTCGGCGGTTACTTCGCCAGGCTCGCCGACCGGCTCATCCCCGCCGCTCGGCAGGAACTGGAGCGTCTGGGCATGACCGGCGCCGCCGAACGCTGCAGGTTCGTCGCGTCCGATCTCGGCTTCGGCGCCGCGGCGCGTGGAGCGGCCGGGGTCGTCGTCGAACGGGCGCTGTCCGACCCCACCGCCATATCGATCCGACATCCCCTGCCATCGGGGTGATCGAGGACCCCGACCACCTGTCCGGCGGCGGACGCCTCTGTCCGCGGGCCGGTTTCCGACCCTCACTCCTCTGATCAGCCGTCCCCTTCGAACGTCCCGTCCGTCTGACCGTGCTCCCCGCTCGGTACTCCCCCCCCGCCCATCCCGCGTGCCGTGGCGATGGGACATGCGGTCAGGCGGACGGGATCACCACCACCATCCAAGCCAATCCGAGCCCTTTCCCACAAGAACGTCCCGCCCGCCTGTACGGCTGTCCGGAGCCGCGTCGGCATCGTTGACGCCGACATCGGTGCCGTAGCGGCGGTGCCAGCCGGCGCCGTCAGGCGGGCGGGGCCCGGCCGCACCCACCCCTAGGAGGCCTCTGTGCAGCCGTCATCGTCCGAGTCGTCCCTGCTGGAGATGCGAGGCATCGTCAAGCAGTTCCCCGGTGTGCGCGCACTGAACGGCGTCGACCTCGATGTCCGCGTCGGCGAGGTGCACTGCCTGCTCGGCCAGAACGGCGCCGGTAAGTCCACCCTGATCAAGACTCTGGCCGGGGCACACCAGCCCGACGAGGGGACGATCTCCTTCGACGGCCAGGAGGTCCGGCTGACCAGCCCGACCGCCGCGATCAAGCAGGGCATCGCCACGATCTATCAGGAGCTTGACCTGGTGGACGGGTTGAGTGTGGCCGAGAACATTTATCTGGGTCATGAGCGGGCGCGGTTGGGGTTTTCGCGTCGGGGTGAGGCCGAGCGGGCGGCGG
>NZ_VYTZ01000036.1:0-3008 GCF_008728085.1 Microbispora cellulosiformans
TACATCAAGGGCAACCGCCCGCCGGTGGCGCGTGCCAGCGCCGACAAGACCGACGGCCCGACGCCGCTGACCGTCAAGTTCAGCAGCGACGGCTCGCGCGACCCCGACGGCAAGGCCATCACCTACGCCTGGGACTTCAACGGCGACGGCACGACCGACTCCACCGAGGCCAACCCCACCTTCACCTACACCCAGGCCGGCGAGTACAGCGCCGTCCTGACGATCACCAACGCCGACGGCAGGACCGCGACCTCCAGCGTGACGGTCAACGCGGGCAACACCAAGCCCGAGGTCAAGGTCGAGCTCCCGCCGAACGGCGCGTTCTTCGAGTTCGGCGACCAGGTGAAGTTCAAGGTCACCGTCACCGACGCCGAGGACGGCACGGTCGACTGCAGCAAGGTGCAGATCCAGTCCATCCTGGGTCACGACACCCACGGTCACCCGCTCGACCAGACGACCGGCTGCGAGGGCGTGGTGCAGACCGCCATGGCGGGCCACGGTGAGTACGACAACCTGTTCTACGCGATCGAGGCCAGCTACACCGACAAGGGCGCCGGGTCGGCCAAGCCGCTCACCGGGCGGGGTCAGGTCATCCTGCAGCCCAAGCGCAAGCAGGCCGAGCACTACAGCGCGACCGGCCGCGTCACCGGCGGCACGGGCACCGACGCCGCGGGTGTGCAGACCGAGGACACGACCGACACCGCGGGCGGCAACAAGAACATCGGTTTCGTCCAGGACGGCGACTGGTGGTCGTTCGACCCGATCAACCTGACCGACATCACCGCGATCCGTCTCCGCGCCTCCTCGGGCGGCGCCGGCGGCACCGTGCAGATCCGGCAGGGCAACCCCGACAACGGCACACTGGTCGGTTCGGTGGACATCGCGCCCACCGGCGGCTGGCAGACGTTCAAGGACGTGACGGTCGACCTGGCCAACGCGCCGACGAACAGCGGCCCGCTGTACTTCGTCGTACGCAAGCCGGCGAGCGCGGCGAACGACGCCTACCTGCTCAACTTCAACTGGGTCGACTTCGTCGGCAAGGGCGCCACCAACAACCAGCGCCCGACCGTGTCGGTGGCCGCCAACGCGACCACGGGCATCGCGCCGCTGAAGGTGGACTTCACCACCACCGCCAGCGACCCCGAGGGTGACGCGCTCACCTACAAGTGGGACTTCGGGGTGAACGGTTCGCCGGAGCCGACCACGGCCAACGCGAGCTACACCTACACCGCGCCGGGCACCTACACCGCCACGGTGACGGTGACCGACGCCAAGGGCGCCACCGGTAGTGCTCAGGTTCAGATCAGGGTGAACGCGCCGACCACGACGTGTTTCACCGGCCGTTCGGACGACTTCCTGGGCAACCAGCTCGACCGTGACCGTTGGTCGGTCATCCGGGAGAACCAGGACCTGAAGGTCGCCGACGGCAAGCTGATCATCCCGACCTCGCCCACCGACATCTACAGCACGGGCGGCGACACGCCGAACATCGTCGTGCAGCCGATGCCGTCGGGCGCCTGGACGGCCACCGCCAAGCTCACGCTGAAGGCGCTCACCACCTATCAGCAGGCCGGTCTGGTCATCTACGGCGACGACGACAACTACGCCAAGATGGTGCTGCAGGCACGGGGCACCGACGACCACGCCAACCGTATCTTCCAGTTCATCCGGGAGGAGAACGGCAGCCCCAACGAGGTGACGGCGAGCAACACGGCCCAGCTCGGGGACGCCTACCCCGACACGGTGTACGTGCGGTACGTCAGCGACGGCACCAACATCACCGCGCACTACTCCTCGGACGGCACCAACTTCACCGCGATGTCCGAGACCAAGCCGCTCGCCGGGATCTCCAACCCGAAGATCGGCCTGATCTCGCTGGCCTCGACGAACAACCCGGTGACGGACGCGGCCTTCGACTGGTTCCACATCACGCCCGACGACAAGGCCACGGCCTCGGACCCGGGCGACGAGTTCGAGGGCACCGCGCTCGACCTCTGCCGCTGGAACGCCAACGTGCGCTACGACGCGACGGCGGCGCGGGTCAGTGGTGGTCAGCTCCAGATCGACACGAGCAAGGGTGACATCTACGGGTCCGACAACAGCAACCCGAAGAACTTCATCCTGCAGACCGCGCCGAGCGGTGACTGGACGCTGGAGACCAAGGTCGACGGTTCGGCTCTCAACGAGCAGTTCCAGCAGGGCGGCCTGATCGTCTACGGCGACGACGAGAACTACGTGAAGTTCGACTACGTCGCGGACAACGCCGCGGGCTCCGCCGTCACCCGGCGGCTCGAGCTGCGCAGCGAGGTCGGCGGCGTCGTGCAGGACCCGCAGCCCCAGGTCACCGACCTGACCTCCGGGGTGTGGTGGCTGCGCCTGAAGAAGGTGGGCGACAGCTTCACCGGCGCCTACTCCTCCGACGGCACCACCTGGACCGACCTGGCCACCAACGGCACGGTCACCGCGGTGAAGAACAGCGCCGTTGCCGGCACCGGCAAGGTCGGCCTGTTCGGCTTCGGCGTCAACCAGACGGCGTCCAAGACGGTCAAGTTCGACTACTTCAAGCTGACCCCCGCCTCCACGGCGAAGGTCAAGCTGACCGTCACCGCCGGCATCCGCTGCATCGGCACCACCGCCTACCTGGCGGTCACCGCCGTCAACGACGGCGACGCGCCGGCCACGATCACGCTGAACACCGCGTTCGGCAACAAGACCGTGACCGACGTGGCCCCGGGCAAGCAGGCCTACCAGTCCTTCAACACCCGGACCACCCAGATCGCCGCGGGCAAGGCCACGGTGACCGGCACCGCCACCATCGGCGGCAAGCAGGTCACCACGTCCTACGACGCGGCATACAACGCGGCCACCTGCCGCTGAGCACGACCAACCCGGGGCCGGCCGGCCGAACAGCCGGCCGGCCCCGCCCCCTCATAAATCGGAGTGATCACCCCATGCGAATGACCCGCACCACCCAGATACTCGCCGCCTCCGTGCTCGGCCTCACCCTC
>NZ_VYTZ01000037.1:0-2895 GCF_008728085.1 Microbispora cellulosiformans
TCCCGAGTAGCACGGGGCCCGAGAAATCCTGTGTGAATCTGCCAGGACCACCTGGTAAGCCTAAATACTTCCTGGTGACCGATAGTGAACAAGTACCGTGAGGGAAAGGTGAAAAGCGCCCCGGTGAGGGGTCGTGAAATAGTACCTGAAACCGTGTGCCTACAAGCCGTAGGAGCGTAGGCAAGCTTGCTTGTCTGTGATGTGACTGCGTGCCTTTTGAAGAATGAGCCTGCGAGTTATGGTGTGTGGCGAGGTTAACCCGTGTGGGGGAGCCGTAGCGAAAGCGAGTCTGAATAGGGCGCTGGAGTCGCATGCTGTAGACCCGAAGCGGAGTGATCTACGCATGGGCAGGTTGAAGCGCGGGTAAGACCGCGTGGAGGACCGAACCCACCAGGGTTGAAAACCTGGGGGATGACCTGTGTGTAGGGGTGAAAGGCCAATCAAACTCCGTGATAGCTGGTTCTCCCCGAAATGCATTTAGGTGCAGCGTTGCGTGGTGCTTGCCGGAGGTAGGGCTCTGGTTGGCTGATGGGCCCGACAAGGTTACTGACGTCAGCCAAACTTCGAATGCCGGTAAGTGGAGCGTGGCAGTGAGACTGCGGGGGATAAGCTCCGTGGTCGAGAGGGAAACAGCCCAGATCACCGACTAAGGCCCCTAAGCGTGTGCTAAGTGGGAAAGGATGTGGAGTCGCAGTGACAACCAGGAGGTTGGCTTAGAAGCAGCCACCCTTGAAAGAGTGCGTAATAGCTCACTGGTCAAGTGATTCTGCGCCGACAATGTAGCGGGGCTCAAGTACACCGCCGAAGTCGTGGCACTACCAGCTTGCTGGTGGTGGGTAGGGGAGCGTCGTGCGAGCCGGTGAAGCTGCCGAGTGATCGTGTGGTGGAGGTCGTACGAGTGAGAATGCAGGCATGAGTAGCGAGTCAGAAGTGAGAATCTTCTGCGCCGAATGACCAAGGGTTCCTGGGGCAGGTTCGTCCGCCCAGGGTAAGTCGGGACCTAAGGCGAGGCCGACAGGCGTAGTCGATGGACAACGGGTTGATATTCCCGTACCCGCTGTGATGCGCCCATATCGAATCCGGGGATACTAAGGGTCCTTAAGCCCTCCGGGCCTTCGGGTCTGGGGTGAGGCTGAACGCCTGGCCTGATCTGGTAGTAGGTAAGCGATGGGGTGACGCAGGAAGGTAGCCCAGCCCGGGCGGTGGTTGTCCCGGGGTAAGCATGTAGGGAGAGAGATAGGTAAATCCGTCTCTCACATATCCTGAGGTGTGATGCCGAGCCGATTGTGGCGAAGTGGGTGATCCTATGCTGCCGAGAAAAGCCTCTAGTGAGTGTCGTAGCGGCCCGTACCCTAAACCGACTCAGGTGGTCAGGTAGAGAATACCAAGGCGGTCGGGTGAACTGTGGTTAAGGAACTCGGCAAATTGCCCCCGTAACTTCGGGAGAAGGGGGACCTTTACTGGTGATGGAACTTGCTTCTTGAGCTGGTGGGGGTCGCAGTGGCCAGGGGGAAGCGACTGTTTACTAAAAACACAGGTCCGTGCGAAGTCGTAAGACGATGTATACGGACTGACGCCTGCCCGGTGCCGGAACGTTAAGGGGACCGCTTAGCCGACCTTGTGTCGGCGAAGGTGAGAACTTAAGCGCCGGTAAACGGCGGTGGTAACTATAACCATCCTAAGGTAGCGAAATTCCTTGTCGGGTAAGTTCCGACCTGCACGAATGGCGTAACGACTTCCCCGCTGTCTCAACCACAGGCCCGGTGAAATTGCAGTACGAGTAAAGATGCTCGTTTCGCGCAGCAGGACGGAAAGACCCCGGGACCTTCACTACAGCTTGACATTGGCGTTTGGAGCGTCTTGTGTAGGATAGGTGGGAGACTGGGAAGCGGTAACGCTAGTTATCGTGGAGTCATTGGTGAAATACCACTCTGGTCGTTTTGGACGTCTAACCCGCGCCCGTGTATCCGGGTGGGGGACAGTGTCTGGTGGGTAGTTTAACTGGGGCGGTTGCCTCCTAAAAGGTAACGGAGGCGCCCAAAGGTTCCCTCAGCCTGGTTGGCAATCAGGTGTCGAGTGTAAGTGCACAAGGGAGCTTGACTGTGAGACTGACGGGTCGAGCAGGAGCGAAAGCTGGGACTAGTGATCCGGCATCGGCGTGTGGAAGCGGTGTCGCTCAACGGCTAAAAGGTACCCCGGGGATAACAGGCTGATCTTCCCCAAGAGTCCATATCGACGGGATGGTTTGGCACCTCGATGTCGGCTCGTCGCATCCTGGGGCTGGAGTAGGTCCCAAGGGTTGGGCTGTTCGCCCATTAAAGCGGTACGCGAGCTGGGTTTAGAACGTCGCGAGACAGTTCGGTCCCTATCCGCTGCGCGCGCAGGAGACTTGCGAGGGGCTGTCCCTAGTACGAGAGGACCGGGACGGACGAACCTCTGGTGTGCCAGTTGTTCCGCCAGGAGCACGGCTGGTTGGCTACGTTCGGTAGGGATAACCGCTGAAAGCATCTAAGCGGGAAGCTCGCCTCAAGATGAGGTCTCCCACCACGAGAGTGGGTAAGGCTCCCTATAGACGATGGGGTTGATAGGCCGGAAGTGGAAGCGTAGTAATGCGTGGAGCTGACCGGTACTAATAGGCCGAGGACTTGACCATATTATGCTCGCGTTCACTATGTGATCTCAGAGACAGCAACCGGTACGCACCTGTAGGGGTGTGGGTGGTTGTGTGTTTCATGGGGTTACGGCGGTTATAGCGGTGGGGAAACACCCGGTTACATTCCGAACCCGGAAGTTAAGCCCGCCAGCGCCGATGGTACTGCACCGGGGACGGTGTGGGAGAGTAGGACGCCGCCGGACAATTTTTTGAGGGGGGCCATCCCGGTCGGGATGGCCCCC
>NZ_VYTZ01000038.1:0-2791 GCF_008728085.1 Microbispora cellulosiformans
AAGACCGTCGTAGCCCCACTCGGCGGCCAGCCGGCAGACCTCCTCGAACGGCAGGTCGGCCCACTGACCGGTGAACAACGTGATCGGCCTGGTCATCAGTCCTCCACACTCGTGAAGCGGCTACCGGAAGCCGCGCTCTCCTCGACGGCGGCGAGCACCCGCTGCACCTGGAGGCCGTCCTCGAAGGACGGCGTCGGGTCGGTGCCGGCGGCGATCGCCTCCAGGAAGTCCTTGACCTCGTGGACGAAGGTGTGCTCGTAACCGAGGCCGTGGCCCGGCGGCCACCAGGCCCCCACGTACGGGTGGTCCGGCTCGGTGACGAGGACCCGCCGGAAGCCGGCGTCCGACTCGGCGGCGTCGTAGAACCACAGCTCGTTCATCGCCTCGAAGTCGAAGGACAGGCTGCCCGCCGACCCGTTGATCTCGATGCGCAGCGCGTTCTTGCGGCCGGTGGCGAAGCGGGTGGCCTCGAACGACGCCAGCGCGCCGCCCTCGAAGCGGCCGATGAACAGCGCCGCGTCGTCCACCGTCACCTCGCCCTTCTCACCGCCGCCGCCCTGGCCGGCCAGGCCGCTCGACCCCTCGGCGAGCGGGCGCTCCTTCACGAAGGTCTCGGTGAGCGCCGTCACCCCGGTGAGGTTCCGGCCGACGATGAACTGGGCGGTGTCGATGATGTGGGCGCCGATGTCCCCCAGCGCGCCGGACCCGGCCTTGTCCTTCTGGAGCCGCCACACGAGGGGGAACTCCGGGTCGACGATCCAGTCCTGCAGGTACTGCGCCCGCACGTGCCGGATCTCGCCCAGCCTGCCCTCGGCCACGAACTTCCTGGCCAGGGCGATGGCGGGGACGCGGCGGTAGTTGAAGGCGACCATGCTGCGCACGCCGCGCGCCGCCGCCTCCTTCGCGGCGGCGGTCATCGCCTCCGCCTCCGCCACGGTGTTGGCCAGCGGCTTCTCACAGATGACGTGCTTGCCCGCCGCCAGTGCGGCGATCGCGATCTCGGCGTGCGAGTCGCCCGGCGTGCAGATGTCCACGATCTGCACGTCGTCACGCTCGATCAACCGCTTCCAGTCCGTCTCGACCGCGGCCCAGCCGAGCGTGTCGGCCGCCTCGGCCGTACGCTCGGCGGACCGCCCGGACAGGACGGCCATGGCCGGCCTCATCGGTACGTCGAAGACCGCCGCGACGGTCCGCCACGCCTGTGAGTGCACGCGCCCCATGAACGCGTACCCCACCATGCCGACACCCAGCGCCGGCCTGCTTTCAGTCACTAGAACTCCCTCGAATCAGGGCTGGATCAGGGCTGGATCAGGATTCGAACCCGGTCGGCAGGTACTTGTCGGCGTTGTCCTTGACGACGGTCTCCGACGTCAGCGTGATGGACTGCGGCACCTGCTGCTCCAGCAGGTCGCTCATGCCCTTGCCCTGCGCGATCAGACGCGCCAGCTTGATCGCCGAGGCGGCCATCGTCGGGCTGTAGGTCACCGTGGCCTTCAGCACGCCGCTGTCGGCCTTGATGTCACGCATCGCGTTCGCCGAACCGGCGCCGCCGACCATGAAGAACTCGCTGCGCCCGGCCTCCTTGATCGCCGCCAGCACACCGATGCCCTGGTCGTCGTCGTGGTTCCAGATCGCGTCGATCTTCTTGTGCGCCTGCAGCAGGTTGCTCGCGACCTGCGTGCCCGACTCCACCGTGAACTTCGCGTCCTGCTTCGCCGTCACCTTGAACCCGAAGGTCTTCAGCGCGTCCTCGAAGCCCTTGCTGCGGTCCTGGGTCAGCGGCAGCGTCGCGATGCCCTGGATCTCCAGGATCACCGGGTCGGCCACGCCCTTGTCCTTCAGCGTCTTGCCGATGAAGTTGCCGGCGGCCACGCCCATGCCGTAGTTGTCGCCGCCGATCCAGGTCCGGTACGACAGCTTGTCGGGGAACACCCGGTCCAGGTTGATCACCGGGATGCCGGCGTCCATCGCCTGACGGGCGACCTGGTTGAGCTGCTGGCCGTCGTTGGGCAGGATCACCAGCGCGTTGACCTTGGCCTGGATCAGCGACTCCACCGCGGAGATCTGCTGGTTGATGTCGTTGGTCGGCTCGACCGCCTTGAGCTCCACGTCGGAGTACTGCTTGGCGGCGTCGGCGGCGTTCTTGCTGATCGCGGCGATCCAGCCGTGGTCGGCGGCCGGAGCCGAGAAGCCGATGACGACCTTGTCGCCGGGGGCGTCGTTACCGCCGGTGGCCGCCGCGGCCGGAGCCGCCGCCGGAGCGCTGGCCTGCGCGGCCGGCTCGTTGCTGGTGCAGGCGGTGATGAGAGCGCCCGCGCCGATGACGGCTCCGCCGAAGAGGAAGCCCCGGCGGCCGGGGTTCTGCGTCATTTCTTTCTCCTTGAGATGGGGTTGTGCAGTGGGGACAAACAGTGCTGACAAAGAGCGTGAGAGGCCGAGGCCACGGCCGTGGAGCCGGTGGCCTGGCGAGCTTCGGGGGGTTGGTCAGGTCGCGGATTTGAGGCTTCGCCGCTGCAGCAGCACGGCGGCGACGATGATGACGCCCTTGGCGACCAGCTGGTCGGCGGTGTTCAGCCCGTTGAGGATGAACAGGTTCGTGATCACCGTGAAGATCAGCAGACCCAGGATCGAACCGATGATCGTGCCCCGCCCACCGGTCAGCAGCGTCCCACCGATGATCACCGCAGCGATCGCGTCCAGCTCATACAGATCACCATGCGTCGAGGACCCCGTCGTGGTCCGCGCCATGATCAGCACCGCCGCGATCCCGCAGCACAACCCCGACAGCGCA
>NZ_VYTZ01000039.1:0-2434 GCF_008728085.1 Microbispora cellulosiformans
CCTCGCAGCCGGTCGTCTGGTCGAGCGGGTGACCGTGGGTGTCGTGACCCAGGATGGACTGGATCTGCACCTTGCTGCAGTCGACCGTGCCGTCCTCGGCGTCGGTGACGGTGACCTTGAACTTCACCTGGTCGCCGAACTCGAAGAACGCGCCGTTCGGCGGGAGCTCGACCTTGACCTCGGGCTTGGTGTTGCCCGCGTTGACCACCACGCTCGCCTTGCCGGTCAGGCCGTCGGCGTTCGTCACGGTGAGAACCGCGTTGTACTCGCCGGCCGCGGTGTAGGTGAAGGTGGGGTTGGCCTCGGTGGAGTCGGTCGTGCCGTCGCCGTTGAAGTCCCAGGCGTAGGTGATGGCCTTGCCGTCGGGGTCGCGCGAGCCGTCGCTGCTGAACTTGACGGTCAGCGGCGTCGGGCCGTCGGTCTTGTCGGCGGTGGCACGCGCCACCGGCGGGCGGACGCCCTTGGTGTAGTCGATGCGGTAGACGCCGGAGTCGGCGTTGTCGCCGCCGAAGCCGGAGCCCCACTCGATCAGGTAGAGGGCGCCGTCGGGACCGAACTTCATGTCCATGGGCTTCTTGAAGCTCAGGGTCTGAAGGATCCGGTTCATCTCGACGAGCTTGGTGGCGTCCTCGTTGAGCTGGAACGACCAGATGGCGTTGTTGTTCCACTCACCGAACATGGCCTTGCCGTCCCAGTACGCCGGCCACTTGTTCGTCGACGTGTTGTCGGCGTTGTAGCGGTAGACCGGGCCGCCCATGGGGGCGCCGCCGCTCAGCTCCGGGAAGTTGTTGGCATCGGAGGCGTAGTGGTACCAGACCGTGGCCGGGGTGACCGGCGGCAGGTTGGTCAGGCCGGTGTTGTTCGGCGAGTCGTTGACCGGAGCGGCGCAGTTGAACGCCGAACCCGACTGCTTCGTGGCGAAGTTGTAGTCGATGTAGGGCGAGTTGTTACCGATGCAGTACGGCCAGCCGAAGTTGCCCGGCTTGGAGATGAGGTTCCACTCCACCGTGTTCTGCGGGCCACGCGTGGCGCTGGCGGAGTTGGAGTCGGGGCCGTACTCACCCAGCATCACGTTGCCGGTCTTGGGGTCGATCCCGATCCGGAACGGGTTGCGGAAGCCCATGCCGTAGATCTCCGGCTTGGTCTTGTCCGTGCCCGGCGCGAACAGGTTGCCCGCCGGGATGGTGTAGGTGCCGTCGGCCTCGGGGTGGATCCGCAGCAGCTTGCCGCTCAGGCTGTTGGTGTTGCCCGCGGAGCGCTGGGCGTCCCAGCTGGAGCGGCCCGACTGCTCGTCGATCGGCGCGAAGCCGTCGGAGGCGAAGGGGTTGGTGTTGTCGCCCGTGCCCAGCCAGAGGTTGCCGGTCTTGGGGTCCATCACCAGGCCGCCGCCGTGGTGGCAGCACTCGGCCCGCTGCACCGGCACGTCCATGACCTTCTTCTCACTCGCCAGGTCCAGGGTGTCCCCGTTGACCGTGAACCGGCTCAGCCGGTCGACGTTCTCCGAGCCCGCGGGCGAGTAGTAGAGGTAGATCCACTTGTTCGTGTCGAACGCGGGGTCCAGCGCCATGCCGAGCAGACCGCTCTCGTTGGCGGTGAAGACATTGAGGTGAGCGGCCTGGACCGTGCCACCATTGGGCTTGATGATTTTTACGTCGCCGAGCCGGTCGATGTAGAAGACCCGGCCGTCCTTGGCGACGTCCAGCATCATCGGGTTGGACGTGTCCGCGTCCAGCTCCACCTTGTCGTAGCTGCTGCTCTGCGAGGCGGAGCAGTCGGCCTTGACGGCGCCAGAGGCGGTCTTGATGCCACCGAGGAGCAGCTTGAGGAAGTTCGCCTCGCTGTAGTTCTCCTTCAGGTGGCCCAGGCCGGTGTACCACGAACGGCCGCCGTCGTAGTCCTGACACCACGTGTTGGGGTGGTCGGCGCCCATCGTGCCGCCGGTGTAGGACTTCTCGTCCAGCGACGTCAGCACGTGCACCGTGTTACGCGGGTTGGCCCGGTAGTCGTACCACTCGTCGGTACGGGTCCAGGTCGTCGGCAGGCCCGTCGTCGACGGGTGCGCCGGGTCCTCGACCTTCACCGTGGCCTGCTGGATCGCCGGGTGCTGCTTGAAGTAGGCACCCACCAGCTTGCCGTACCACGCCCAGTCGTAACCGCTGTCGGCTGCCGCGTGGACGCCGACGTAGCCGCCGCCCTTCTGGATGTAGCGCTGGAAGGCGTCCTTCTGGTCCTGGGTGCTGACCGGGTCACCGGTCGTGGACATGAAGATGACGGCCTGGTACTGCGCCAGGTTGGCGTCGGTGAACGCCGCGCTGTCCTCGGTCGTGTCGACCGCGAAGTTGTTGTCCTGACCGAGCTTCTGCACCGCCGCGATCCCCTCGGGGATCGAGTCGTGCCGGAACCCGGTCGTCTTCGAGAAGACGAGCACCTTGAA